>NZ_JBSSCC010000008.1:0-92785 GCF_054059455.1 Thermostichus sp. MS-CIW-23
AACTCGGACGTGAAACGCATCAGCGGCGAACCTACTGGCAGGGCGACCTGCTGGCAACCTAGCTCGGTGCCAGGCCCACCACCCTAACCCAATCAAGAGGAACCCAATCAATAGGGGGGTTGGCTTCCGTCAAGCCTCTCTACCTGAAAGCTGACACCATTGGGTGAAGGCAAGCTAGTGAGGTAACAGTTTTGTCGACCATTAGCTTGCCATGTTACCTGCTCTACACCAGTTGGCTCGTTCTGCAAGAGCGGTCTTCGTGTACGGCATGGGAGAGGGGGGGATGTAATCCAACTTCACGATCCCTATTCGTAGTTACTCTTGGCATCTATCGACATCTAGCAGCAGCAGTGAGCTTGCAGTCGGGGTTACGAGGGATCCTCAGCCCACAGGTGATCGACGAACCGAGGGGAGTGGGAGAATCCCTGGCGGACACGGAGGCTTTGATCCAGGTTTGGCATGGACGCGGGGAGGGGCAAATTTACATCTGGGTCAGGTTCCATGCTCCTTATTCTGGCCATCCTGAGAGTTTTGTCCAGGGATCCGCTCTAGCCCAAAGGTATGGAGTGGGGCTGCACACCCACTTGGCGGAAACTCGCCGGGGATCAGACCTTGGCCGCCCACTGTGTGCATGTGGGGGCTGAAGAAATCGAATCGAGGAGATGCGGTTGGCGGTGTTTCTGCAGCGGTTGGGATCGGGGGATGGAGCTGCTCTGCCGGCGCAACAGGCTTTGTGGATGGCTACACAAGGCAGTGCCGCCTGTCTGGGTCTGGAAGGGGAAATCGGCAGCTTGGAGGTGGGCAAAAAAGCGGATTTGATCTTGCTGGATTTGCGCGTGGGCACCGCTAACCGCTATGCCAAAAAGCTCGTCACCTGCTTGTGAGAACCTGTGGGCTGCATTTTGACCGTGACTCTATTGCACAGCTCAAAGCGGCCCTCGTCGGGCATATGCTCGAAGAATGTGTTAGGCGTCAGAGGAGCAGCGACAGCCTGGATCACAGATATAACCCCTGGTCATTCGTCAGTGGTGCGGAGCGCATTGGGGGCATCCTAACCCCGCCAGCGGGCTTTTGGAGCATCCTGTGAATAGCTCTCAGGGTGCTTGCACGGGCGGTGGGTTGTTGCGCAAAAACGGCTGTACGGCTACAAATCCCAACCCAAATGATCCAATGACTAAGACGACTGCAGCGGCCATCCAAAGTACGGCAGAGCCCTGGGATCCGTGATGTTGCTCCCGTACCCGCTGATAAATGCCGGTGGAATAGGCTGAGGAGTCTGCCTCGCCGAGATAGGGATCCGGGCCGCCCCTATCCTGCATCAACTCGTCCAGGGAAGAAACCTGGTAGCCAGTGCGGGGGTAGGGCTCGGCAGAGGTGTGGGTGGAAGGGTGGCGAAGGGAATCAAAGGAGGACGGGGCAAAGCCGTTGGATGAGAAGGAGGGGGTCTCGTTGCGGGCTTGTCGGCGCTTGAGGCGATTCAAAAAATCGTAGCTGGGAGGGGCTTCCGGTTGGCCGGGATTGGCAGTCGGGCTGTTCTGTTGGAAAGAGGCTTCAGGAGCTGCAGCAACTTGGGCAGCCTGGCCATTTGCGTCAGCAAGCCGTAGGCTGATTTGCTGCAGGCGCTTCAGGGTGTGGCCCAATTGCCCCTGGAACTCTCGGGTGATGGCAGCGAGCTCTCCAGACAACTGCTGATGCAGAGCGCGCAGGTGCTGGTTTTCCGAGGAAAGCAGGCTTACCTGCTGACGGGCAGACTCCAACTCTTCGGCCACTTGTTGATACACCTGAATCGGCACCACCCCTGGCCCCGTCTCCATTGCGGCAGGGGAGCGAAAGCCACTGGGGTTACTGTTGCTGTTGCGAGCGCCAGAGGGGCTAGAACCCCGAAAACCGTATTGCATAAATTGGGATCGACTCGGAAGGACAGGGGGCTGGGACAGCTTGACACAGAGGGATCCAAGATATCAGGGATCTCCAAGGATAGTGCTGAACACCGGCAATCTAAAGGCGTGCAGCTCTAGCGTTAGTGTAAGCCGCAATTACTACCCCAAGCATACCGCTAAGCCTTTGGAATGGGCGATCTCTTCACAGTAATTTTTCCGGCCCACAAGCGCCACTTCTCCGCTGCTCCCAGGTTGCGCTGTCGTTCCCACGTCATGAATACTCTCCCACCAAGTCTGGAGAACCAGGAGATTCGGAATTTGAGGCAGAGGAGTCCTGCAGCAGCCGCTCCAGATCCCGTCGCAGCGGTGGTTCCAACTGTTCCAGCTCATTGACAAAGTCTTTTATACCCTGAAACTGGCGATAAACGGAGGCAAAGCGCACGTAGGCCACCTCACTTAGGTGTTGCAGGCGCTCCAGCACCATCTCGCCGATGCGCAGGCTGGTTACCTCTTGGGCATCTTCCAATTGCAGTTTTTCTTCGATCTCATTGACCAGCTCTTCCATCTGTCTGACGGTGACGGGGGTTTTTTGGCAGGCACGCATCACCCCTTGCAGGATCTTGTTGCGGTTGAAACTTTCGCGGGATCCATCCCGTTTAATGACCATGATGGGCATGAACTCGATGCGCTCATAGGTGGTGAAGCGGTAGCCACAGGACATGCATTCTCGCCGCCGCCGCACACTCTGGCCACCTTCTGCCGAACGAGATTCCAAAACTCGGATTTCTTGTTTGCTGCAGCGGGGACATTTCATGGCTTGCAGTCCTTACAAAGCGACAGGTGGGTAGGAGGGTGCCTCAATTTTACCGGATGCTTAATCTTCTGGTGCTTAGACAGATTGCAAATGAGATGGACTCTGTTCGTCGAGTGCAGATTGCAAGGGATCCCACCAAGCAGCGGCTTGCGCCTGGATCTGGGCCTTCAGCTCCGGTTCCATGCGATCCAAATGGATCAATACCCATTTCATTCTGCCCAAGGGGGCTAAGAGGGATCGCTGACGCAACAGGAAGTCCCAATACAACGTATTGATGGGGCAGGCTTGTTTGCCAACCTTTTCGCTGGGATTGTAGCGGCAATGGCGGCAGTAGTCACTCATTTTGCGGATGTACTGAGCAGAGGCGGCATAGGGTTTGGTGGAGAGCATGCCCCCATCGGCAAAAAGGCCCATGCCGATGACGTTGGGCTGCATCACCCAGTCGTAGCTGTCGATAAACACATCCTGAAACCACGCTTCCACTGCCTGGGGCTGAATGCCACTGATGAGGGCGAAATTGCTGAGCACCATCAGCCGCTGGATATGGTGGGCATAACCATGACGGCGAATTTGATCCAGGGTGTGCTGCAGACAGGCCATGTCGGTTTTGCCCGTCCAAAAAAACTCTGGCAGGGGTCGCTGGTGGCCAAAAAAGTTGTTCTGGGCATAGCCGTTGGGCATTTGGTATTCGTAGAAGCCGCGCATGTACTCTCGCCAGCCCAGGATCTGGCGGATGAAGCCTTCGGCGGAGGGCAGGGGGATCCCACCCTGATAGTAAGCCCGTTCGGCGGCGGCAATGACTTCGTGGGGGGTGAGCAGGCCCAGATTAAGGTAAGGGGAAAGCAGGGAGTGGTAGAGAAAGTCTTCCCCAGTTTGCATGGCGTCTTGCCAAGGGCCGAAGTGGGGCAGGCGCTCGTGGATGAAGTGATCAAGCACTTGCAGGGCTTGGGCGCGGGTGACGGCCCAGCCAAATCCTTCTAGGGATCCGAAGTGATGGCCGTAGTGTTGCCTAACTTTTGTGATCACGGCCTGGGTGATGGCGTCGGGGGGGAAGGTGAGGGGCTGGGGGTAGCGCATTCCGGGTTTGGGGGGATGGCGGTTTTCCCGGTCGTAGTTCCAGCGCCCCCCCAGGGGCTTGGGGCCATCCATGAGAATGCGAAAGCGTTTGCGCCCTTCGCGGTAAAAGTCTTCCAGGAGCAGGCGCTTGCGACCTGAGGCCCAGTCGATAAATTGACGAGTACTCCAGAGGAAGTGGTTGTTTTCCACAACCAAGAGGGGGCAGGGGAGGGTGGATCTCAGATTTTCCACCTCCTCCCGGATGGGAATATCAGCTGGCTGCATGAGGCGGATCTGCTGCAGTTGATGTTGCTTGGCCCAGGTTTGCAGGGGCTCGGCATAGCTGTCGGCTTCCACGTAGGTGACCGGGTAGCCCCGCTGTTGCAGTTCTTGGGCAAAGTGGCGCATGGCCGACCAGACCAGCACCAATTTCTGCTGATGGTGGTTGCGGGAGCTGGCCCACCGGTGAGATTCGATGAGAATGACGGGAACTCGGTCTGGGGATAGGGTCGAGAGGGAAGCGAGGGCGGATTGCTGTGGGTGGAGTTGATCCGCAAGGATCCAAACCCCTTCTGGGCCGGCAGATGGAGCGATCATGGGATGCTGAAGCTCTCGGTCTATGGGAGGAGCGCTGAGAATGACACAGGTTGAGTTTAGCTCTGGGGGGCAAGGCCAGGTGGCAGTTGCAAGGGATCCCAATGTCTGCTGAATCTCTGCGGATTGTTTTCAAAGCATGAACGGTACAGACGAGGAGAGAGAGACATTGCCGGAGAGACCCCACAGGCCGGGGATCCCTTTCCTACGGTGGTGGGCCGGGCTGGGGATGGTGGCCCTGCTGCTGCTGGTGATCTGGAATTGGACGGATCCCTTGCCGCCAGCCTGGGATGAGGCGCAGCATTTGTTGCAGGCGCAGGCGTTTGGGCTTCACCTGGGACGGTTTCGCTGGGATGGGCTGTGGGGGCAGCAGTTTTTGCATTTGAACCAGCGCTACCCCCCTTTGGCCTATTGGCTGGGGATCCCCTTGGCAGTTCTACATCCGTTCAGCCGGGCGGACGGGCAGTTGCTCAACTTGGTGTTGCTGGGGGTTCTGGTTCTGGCAACCCAGCGGCTGGGACAGCGGGTCTATCGCTCTGGGGAAGTGGGCTGGCTGGCGGCGGCGTTGGTGCTCCTCTATCCGGGGATCACGGCTTTGGCCCACGTGTACATGTTGGAGTTGCCGCTGGTGGTGGCGGTGACGCTGGCGTTTTGGGCGCTGTGGGCCTATGGGGAGAAGCCTTCCTGGTGGGGGGCGGTGGGGGTGGGGGCGGGGGTGGCGGCGGTGCTGCTCACCAAGTGGACAGGGGTGCTGTTTTTGCTGTTGCCTTTGCTGGGGATCCCGCTGTTGCCGGGCAAGAGGATCCCTTGGTTGGTGCGGCTGGCCCATCTGACCTTGGGCATGGGCGTGGCGCTGCTTTTGTGCTGGCCTTGGTACAGGGCCAATTGGCTGTTTGTGCTCAGCAATGGCTGGGCTTACGCCGAGACTGCCCACTACTACATCACTTGCCCAGCGGGATCCCTGTGCTGGTGGACTGCCTACTTGCGCCTTTTGCCCCTGCAGATGAGCCCTTTTTTGTGTGGGTTGCCGCTGCTGAGCGGGTGGGGATCCCTGGACAGGCGAGAGGCAGTTTTGTGGGCCACCTACGGTTCGGGCTACCTTCTCTACACCCTGGTGGACATCAAAGATGTGCGCTTCACCCTACCCCTGCTGCCTCTCTTGGCCGTGTTATCAGCAGGCGGGATCCAAAAGGCTTGCCGGTGGTTGGGGAAGCGGAGGGATCCTTGGGGCTGGAGAGGGGGAGGCTGGGTAGGCGTAGGTCTGGGATCCCTGGCCTTACTCAGCCTAGGCCAGCCCCTTACCCCAGGCGTGGCTCCTCTGTGGAAGGGGATCCAAATGCATTGGCAGGGGCAGCACCCCACACAGGAGCTGACGCAGTGGATCCAATCCTTGATCCAGCCAGGCTTGACCACCACGTTGGGAGTTCTCCCCAATACAGAGCTGATCTCTTCCGAAACCCTCACCTACTTAGCAGCTCTCCAGCGCTGGCCGGTTACATTCCGCGCTGCCGGGCAAACCCCCTGGCCGGAGTTGGAGCTCTCCTTGCTGGATGGGTTTGTGGATGCGGAAGGGGAACAGGGGATTATCGGCCCCTATGGCCCGACTAAGGAGCAGATCCGGCAGCACCTGCGCAGCAGCCCAGACTGGCGACAAGATCCGGCGGTGGAGTTGCCTACCTTGGGTCGGCTGCACACCTACTTCCCTCGCATGCCAAGAGTGACGGTGCAGAAGTGGCCTCTGGAAGCTGGGGAGGTGGAGCTGGTGGAGGTTGAGACGCTGTCGGAGCTGGGGATCCCGGCCTGGAAGTTGCGCTGGCAAGGCCCAGCTCAGAACTTGGCCCAGACGCTGGTTTGGGCGCGGCTGGAAGATGGGCAAGGACGGGTTTTGGAGAAGCGGGCCTGGGTGCTGGGGCAGAATCGCCTGCAGCTCAACTTAACGGGCGGCTGGCTGGTGGAAGAGATCTTGACGCTGCCCACAACCGACTTCCCAAGAGGTGGCCTTCTCCACCTGGAATGGCAGTCGCCCAAAGGGATCCGCCATTCCCTACACCAATCCTGGAGAGGATCCCTGTCGAGCTTCCCGAAGGAGGGATCCCCCCTTGTAACGGATCCCTTGTTTCCTCTCCGCGAGGCGGCCAGAGCTGCTGCCGCTGGGGATCTGCAGGCCCTCTCCCTTTACCTCAATGCCTGGACAACCCTGCAATACCCGACTTTTTTGACGGATCCAGATCGCATCCTGGTACGGCAACTGCTGGAGGGGGAACGGCAACAGGCTGCTGCCCAAGGCCAACCGAGCCAGCAAATCCAAAGCCACTACCAACTGGGCTTGCTGTTGGCGGTGCTGCTGCAACCGGAAGCAGCTCAGTTGCACTTTCAACAAATCGTCGAGCTGGATCCAGAGGACGCGTGGGCGCGGGCTTACCTGGGGTTTTTGCGAGTATTGTTCACTCACGACTTTGAGGGGATCCGGGGGTTGCGACAAGAGCTCTCGGCTGTGCTTCAGCCTCTTTGCCGGAAAGCGGATTTGGATTGGGATTTGAATTGGATTTGTGCTGCTCTTTAGCCACAAAGTCCAGCTCCATTTGAGAAACCTGGGAAAGAAGAAAGTCGGCAAAAGCTTTGGCCACCACCGAAAGACGTTTAGAGCGCAAATAGACCAAATGCCAGAACCCCCGAATGGGAAACTCTTCCACATCCAAAATAGCCAGATGATGCTGCCACCCCCCCAAGGCCAACACATGCTGAGACAAAACCGAAATGCCCAATCCACCCACAATGCCCTGGCGAATGGCTTCGCTGCTGCCTATCTCCATGCGGATGTTGAGTTTCAGGTTATGCTTGTCGAAGAGCCGCTCTACAGCCATGCGGGTGCCGGAGCCGGGTTCACGGGCTAAAAAAGGTTCTTGGGCAATGCGCGCCAGAGGGATCCCCTTTTGGCCCACCAGCGGATGATGAATAGAGGCCATCACCACCAAAGGATTTTCCAGAAAAGGTTGTGCCACCACGTCCAGATCTTCTGGCGGCATCCCCATCACGTAGAGATCGTCCATGTTGTTGCTCATCCGCTCCAAAACCTGCTGGCGGTTGAGCACCTTAAGAGCTACGTCAATGCCGGGATACTGCTGACAAAATGGCCCCAGAAGACGGGGAATAAAGTATTTGGCAGTGGTGACCACTCCAATGCTCAGCCGTCCCTGCTTTAACCCCTTCAGGTCGGCAAGGGTCATCTCAAATTGATTCAATTGTTCAAAAATCTTCTCGCAGGTTTGGTGTAAAGCTCGCCCCGCTTCGGTGAGATACAGCCGCTTGCCCACCTGTTCAAACAGCGGTAACCCCACGGCTTTGCTCAATTGCTTGATCTGCATGGAAATCGTGGGCTGGGTCAGGTAGAGCTCTTCGGCAGCGCGGGTAAAGCTCAAGTGACGAGCGGCAACCTCGAAGATTTGCAGTTGATGCAGGGTAATGGCCTTCATGGACAATCAAGAAAAGCTAAAGGTTTACTACTAAATCATAAGCGCTAATCTATGCCTTTTGGCGAGATCCCTAGGAGAACCTGGCTAACGGTCACAGTGGCGAAAGGGGCAAAACCGAAGAGCAAACCCCTGCCACTGGGATCGGAGGTCTAGTCATTCTAAACAGGAATGAAACATTTCTGTTGCACTACTCCCCAACTCCCCTCTCCCCGATGGAGAGGGATTAGAGGTGGCTGTAGAAGCGGCGCAGAGCGCTGAGAAGGTGTCTCAATCTAGATTGAAATAACTATAGAGATTGGCCAAGGGATTGCGCCGGTGTGGGCACGGGCGGCTGTTTTTTTCAATAGCCGCTCTCTGGGCAGGAGAAGAGTACGATCGCAGACATTCTCGTGGAGCATGCCTCTAACCCCCAAAACCCTGAACTTTGCTGAATTTACTGAGCTTTAGGCGGTTTGGCAAAAGTCATTGAGAGGGATATAGTAGACCAAGTTTCCCCCTGATCCTTGAGTCCACCGCAACGGTTGCCGGGAAGTGAAGGGGGAAAGCGCTCGGGGGGTATTCCTCAGGGCTTTGCGGGATACCGCCTTCCTGCTCAGAGATAGGCAGGATGCGATCGCTTCTTTCCTGAACCATGTTCAGGAGAGTTCAGCGTGAATGTATCAGTGCTAAGACTGCCAAAAAACAAAGGGAGCCGCTGGCTTGCGGGTGTGCTGGGCGCGCTGATGTTGCTGGGATCCGGAATCACGGCCCAGGCTCAGTTCTTGTGGCCCGGCCATTCCCTTTTCCCCAGCTCTGGTTCCGTAGACAGTGCGGAACAGAGGGGATCCCACTTGGCTGCTCGGCTCGACGCCTACTGCCGACAGCCGCCCGAGGAGGTAGCGCGCAAGGCTCAACTGCGCCAGCAGGCTGCCCAGTCGAATGCTGCTTGGGCCGAGTACACCCAAGTTTTGGCCGAACATGGCGCTGCCTTGATCGCCTGCCGCAGCCAACGCTGGCCCCAGATCCAGGCCATCTGGGTACGTCTGCATCCCTGTGATGCCAATCCGGGCGTGTTGGATCAGGTGTTCGACCAAGTGGTAAACCTGGGCTACAACCGCGTTTTTATCGAGACCTTTTACGATGGCCGCTCTATTTTGCCGGATGGCGCAGGAGGGATCTGGCCCAGCCTACAGCCCAACGCCGACTTGTTGGATCTGGCTCTGAAGGCGGCGCGACGCCGCGGTTTGTCTGCTTATGCTTGGGTGTTTTCCCTCAATTTCGGCTACAGCTACGGACAACGGCCCGATCGACAGGTGGCCCTGGCCCGCAACGGTCGCGGCATCACCACCGTCTTGGATCCCGCTACAGCCCTTTCGGAAGACCTGGGCAGTCCTGGCGAGGTATTTGTGGATCCCTTTCATCCCCTGGCACGGCGGGATTTTGCCGAGTTGGTCCGCCGCATTCTACAGCGACAGCCAGATGGGATCCTTTTCGACTACATTCGCTATCCGCGTGGCTCAGGGGGATCCAGCGTGGCAGCCACCGTCCGAGACTTGTGGATTCATGGAGAGGCCGCCCGGAAAGCCTACCTCAATTTGGCAGAAAACCCGGCGGGTCGGGCATTGCTGGAGCGCTACCTAAGCCAGGGCTACATTGCAGTGGCAGATGTTCTCCATCTGGATGCCACCTATGCCGAAGAGCCCAGGTGGCGGCAGCCAGGGGATCCCTGGCCCAGCCCGACCGAGAAATGGGCGCTTTCCCCAGAGTTACTGGACTGGGCTGCCCAAGACATGGCCAGCAGGAATTGGCAGGGGGATCAGCTTTCCTCTGCAAAAGATTTACCAGAGAGTCTGGAGAAACCGGCGGATTCCAGTTCTGAGGCATCAGCACCAACTCCTGCCCCTTCCCCCACCCCCAGCGCCGCCGTTCGCCAAGAACGTTGGCAGCAGCAGCTTTGGCAGCTGAGCGTCGAGTTTGCCCGCTACGGCGTTCTCGATTATCTACAGCAGGCCGCCCAACCCGCCCAGAGGCTGGGGATCCCGGTGGGGGCTGTCTTCTTCCCAGAAGGCAACCAAGCAGTAGGAGAAGGGTTTGACGCTCGTCTGCAACCCTGGGACCGCTTTGATCCGGGTATGGAATGGCACCCAATGGCCTATGCCAAGTGCGAGGATAGCTCCTGTGTGGCGCAGCAGGTGGAGCAGGTCCTGGCTGTGGCCTCTCCCCAAACCTTTGTCTGCCCGGCCATTGCCGGTCTATGGGGACAAGCCCAGCGGCAACGCCCCAGCCTGGAAACCCAAACAGCAGAGCTGGCCCGCCGCTTCCCGCAGTTGCCCTGTGTGAGTCACTTCGCCCTCTCCTGGATCGAGCCGGAGCTGGAGCGCAGCCGTCGCACCTGTCAACTCTAACGCCCATCCCAATCTGAAAGTTAGGAATTCTGAACTTATGAGCCCTGAGCAATTTGATCTGATTAACCGCCTGTTTCAACTGACCTTTCAGATCGGGGATCGCTTGGGCTGTGAATCCTCAGATCCTGCTCAATTGTTGCTGACCAACCGGCCCAGCCTGGAATCCAGTTGCACATTCTTTCCTTCCGATTTCACCTACGAAGCCTTGGATCCCCAAGTGTGGGCCGACTACATGGCGGAAGTTCCGGCCTTAGCGCAGATGGCGAATATTTTGCAACCTTATCCTTTCACCTGTGGCATTTATCGCCAAGACGAGGTTTCGTGGTGGATTTGCGCCTTTTGGGCAGCCCAAGAGGACTTGGGAACCAACTTGCTCTTGCGCGCCCACAGAGTCGAAACTTAGGCGCTTGAGCCCTATCTCCTCTCCCTCATCGAGACGGGGATCGGCGTTACCGGAATCAAAGGGGCTGATAGCAGTCGTGGTTTTTATTACCATCTATTTCAACTGATCGCGCTAGCGGGCCAGAGGCCTTAGCAGGAAGCAACCGGTCGTTTGTTTCACCTTGACGGTGAGATAAATGACTATGCGTTGTGGAACGGTTTATTGCAATTGACCTACTCGCGACCGCTATAGCTGGCTTCCGCCCAGAGCGTGAGCTGGGGGCCTTACGGCACTCCTTCGTAAATCACATAGACTCCGGCGCGCTCAGGCCGAGAATGCCGGTGAGGACGTTAAACAAAACCTGCTGCGTGGCCTGCACCAATTGGATGCGGGCTTGGGCCAAAAGGGGATCCTCTTTCAAGAGCGGCAAAATACGGCAGGTGTCGTAAAACTTGTTAAAATCGGCAGCAATGGCTTCCGTGTAGCGGATGATCTTGTGGGGGGCGCGCTCTTCTGCGGCGGCGATCAGCTCATCCGGCAGGGCCAAAAGGCGCAGCAACAGGGTGCGTTCTTCCGGCTCTTTGTAGGGCAGTCTGTTTTGTTCATTCAAAGAGACTTTGCTGGTCAGTTGAACCTTTTCTTCTTCCTGTAGCCGCCGCAGCAGAGTACAACAGCGGGCATGGCTGTAGTGAACATACACCACCGGGTTGTCGAAGGTTTGTTTGACGGCCAGATCCAGATCGAAGTTGATGGGGCTGTCCATGCTGTTGCTAAGCAAAAACCAGCGGGTCGCATCGGCTCCCACTCCAATTTCCGGATCTTCGATCAAGTCATTTAATGAGACAAAATTGCCGGTGCGTTTGGACATGCGCACTTCGGTTTTTTCGCCGGTTTCTGGGTCAGTTTTAAACAGTTTGACGAATTGGCCAATTAAAATTTCCAGCTTGACATCCGGGCTAAAAGCTCCTACCGCTGCGTTCAAACGACCGATATAGCCGTGGTGATCCGAGCCGAGAATGTTGATCAGCCGGTGATATCCTCGCTGCACTTTATCCCGATGGTAGGCAATATCGGCGGCCAGGTAGGTAAAAGACCCATCGGCTTTTTGCACCACCCGATCCTTGTCGTCACCGAACTCTTGGGTTTTGAAATAAACGGCTTCTTCTGCCCCTGGCTTGGGATCCTCACCCCGGGGAGCCTTGGCCCTGTAGAGAAAGCCGCGTTCTTCCAGCTCCTGTAAAGTCTGTTGGATGGCGCTCAGGCCCGTCTCGGGATCCGGGGTGTGCAGGCGGCGTTCGCTGAACCAGTGATCGAACTCGGTGCGCAATTGCTGGAGAGTTTGCTTCTGCCAGGCCAGCATTTCCCCGTAGGCCAAATCAATATATTCCTCCAAGGTGGTGGGCAGAGGGCGGATCCCGGCTTTCACCTGCTCCAAGAGACGTTGGGCCATCTCGATCAAGTAGGTGCCGTGATAGGCATCTTCCGGCAAAGCGATGTCTTCCCCCTGCAGTTGCCGCACCCGCACCTCGAGGGACTGGCCCAGGAGCCGCATTTGGTTGCCGGCATCGTTGATGTAAAACTCCCGCTCCACCTGGTGCCCCGTCCAGCGCAGCAGGTTGGCCACTGTGGAGCCGACGGCAGCCCAACGCCCATGGCCCACATGCAAAGGCCCCGTCGGGTTGGCGGAGACAAACTCCAGCAGAATGCGCTCGGGATGGGGGGTGGCTGTTTTGCCGAAGTGTTCTCCCAGATGCAGCAGCTCCTGCAGGCGCTCGGCCAAAAAGGGATCCCCCAGCCGGAAGTTGATAAACCCGGCCCCCGCCACCTGGGTTTCGATGTCCGGCAGATCCAGATGGCTCTGCAGGGTTTGGGCAATCTGTGTCGGTGCCATGCGACAGGCTTTGGCCATGCCCAGGGGGGTGGGACAGGCGTAGTCCCCGTAGCGAGGGTCATTGGGGATCTGGATCACGGGGGCAATGGCTGCGGCTTGTGGGGGAGCCAGGGATCCCAGTTGGCCTGCTTCTGCTGCCTGTCGAATGGCCTCAGATACAGCACCGGCGAGAAAGCGAACCAGGGAGGTGGAAGGGGATTGGATGGCCATGGTTGAAGAGGGATACACGTGAGTTAAGAGCAATGGCGATCGGGATCCCTGCGGCAGCAGGAGCACTATCATACCGGCAACGAACCGGCCATGACCAAGGCAGAGTTCTCACCTTGGCTAAAAGGGGATCCCCCAGCAGGTAAAGGTATCCTCAAATACAGAAGTTTGACTCCGCCTTGCTAAGTTGGTTGCTTATAGTCTTCACTCCATTGTTTGCCGCATTCCCGTTTGCGGATCCCTACTGAGCCAGGTGCTGTGGAGCATATAGATATGTCCATCCCGAAATCGTCGCGTCGTCAATTCCTTCAATCTGCTGCTGCGGCTGCCTCTTGGGTTGCCGTTGGAGGGCTAAAGGCGAGGGCTCAGAGCCGCGGGCCGCTTCTGGTTTCCCAGGGACTGACGCCCCTGAAGTTTACCCTCTCTTGGTTGCCCTCTTCGATGGATACCCCCCTTGTAACGGCGATCTTGAAGGGCTACTTCGCCGAAGAGGGGCTGGAGGTCACCTACGAGCGCGGCTATGGCTCCGCCGATTCCATCACCAAGATTGCCGCTGGCCAGTACGACCTGGGGGAAGGGGATCCCTACTCCATGATCGAGTTCAATGCCAAAAATCCGGACGTGCCCTTGGTAGCGATCTATGTCCACTTCAATCGCTCTCCCTTTGGCATCTACACCTTGAAAGATAAGGGCATTGGGGAGCCGGCCCAACTGGCGGGCAAGAAGCTAGGAGCACCGGCAGGGGATGCGCCGCGTCGGCTCTGGCCGGTCTTTGCCAAGCAAGTCGGCATCGATCCGGGCTCGGTGGAGTGGGTAACTATGGAGCCACAGTTGCGCGAACCTTTCCTCATCCAAGGTCGGGTGGATGCCATCAGCGGCTTTATGACCTCAGCCATGCCCAATCTGGTGCGGGGCGGCGTCAGCTTGGAGGACATCACGGCTTTCCTTTACAACGACTACGGCCTTGAGCTGTATGGCAATGCTGTCATCACCCGTGTGCAATTGCTGCGTGAGAAGCCTGAGCAATTCAAAGCTTTCTTGCGGGCCTATGTCAAGGGTTGGCAAGACACTATTCGTGATACCGATGGCAATATGTTGGCCCTTCTGGACAAAGCCAAGGCCGACGGACAAGTGCTGGATACGGCAATTGAGAAATTGCGCCTTACCCTGGCAATGCCGCGCCTGTTTGTTACCGATGAGGTGCGACAAATTGGTTTGGGGGATGTAGTGCCTGCTCGTATGGAAACCTCGATTGCTCAGGTGGTGGATGGCTTTGGCTTGCCCACTAAGCCCTCTCTAGAGCAAGTGTTTGATGGAAGTCTGCTCCCACCCAAGTCTGAGCGGATGATTGGATAATCTGGGTTAGGCCAGCAACGATTTTGAAGCCTCTGTCTATTGGCTTGCCGGTGCAGGCCAACTTATCCTGCTTGCTGGGAGGCTATTTCTGGCTGCAGGTGCGGTCTGCGTCCTTATTGGATCCCTCATCCGCGAAGTATCCCCAAAGCTTTTCGTGGCAGGGATCCCAGGCTGCTCCTGAAAGAGGCCGACGGGAGACCTGTTCGCGTTGGTGGATGGGAGACCGGAAGCGGCATGGAGCAGTAGGGGAGTGTCTCGAACTTTGTTTAGGGTTACCCAAGAACGCCGTAAGGCCCCTGCCTTTGGGCATGGGGAGCATGTCAATGAAATCAAACCTGAGAAACAGATGTATTGGGAAGAGTAGCTTAGGGGTGCTTGAAGTCGAGATAGCTTTTCCGATCCCGAAAAAAAGCTAAATAAGTTTGTGGTGCTCAGGGATCCCTTTTAACCTGGAGGGGATCACTAGGGAGTTTAGGCCCTTGGAAACTTTTGTTCTGATTAAGCAAGTTCCCGATCAAAACGCCAAGGCCGGCATCAACAGTGACGGCACGATCGATCGCGCCAAGGCCAAGCGGATGTTAAACCCTTTTGATCGCTATGCACTGGAAGCAGCTCTGCAAACCAAACGGCAACACGGGGCGAGAGTAACGGCAATTACAATGGGGCCACCCCCGGCCATTGAGGTGCTCTACGAGGCCATTGCCCACGGGGTGGATCGGGGTATTTTGATGACCGACCGCCGCTTGGCCGCTTCCGATACCCTAGCCACTGCCTATACTCTGGCCCAGACGGTTCGCTATGCTGGCCGGCCCGATGTGATCTTCTGCGGGCTCCAGACCACCGACGGCGATACGGCCCAGGTGGGGCCGCAGTTGGCGGAGCGGTTGGGGATCCCTCAGGTCACCTATTGCGAAGCCTTCGAGATTCGGGATGGGATCCTGGTGGCGCGGCGGGCCATCGAAGGGGGATCCCAAATCGTAATGGTGCCCCTGCCGGTTTTGATTACGGTGGCCAATTCCGCTCGGCGTTTGGCCTACCCCACCCTACGGGGTGTGCAGCGGGTGCAGCGGCTAATGCGGGATGAAATGGCACGGGCCGAGGCAATCCAGATCCTCAACTTGGACGATGTGGGGGCAGACCCGGAGCGCTGCGGTCTCAAGGGATCCCCGACCATCGTGGCTGCCACCGAAAAAGTGGGGGAAATTGGCGGCAACTGTCAGGTCTTTCAGGGACAATCCGTCCCCCAACTGGTCAACCAACTGACCCAGGCCGTTGACCTCTTCCGCTACGCGGCAACTTCCTAGATCTTCTGCCTTGCATCCCTCTGGCCAATTCTTATCTCCATCACCTTTCAATCCTCATCGTCTCATCTATCGATCCCAGGGTAGCTAGCCGGCGAAAGCTCCCGGTTTTGGGCAGTGAAAAGTTAACTCAGAAAGACTCTGCTGACCTCGTCGCAATTGCAACACTCAAGATTGCCCTCGACCCGATTCAATCCCGATCTCAACTTAGGAGTCACGGTTCTATGGATCGCAAGCGGATAGTGGTCTTCGCCGAGCAGGTGAACGGGGAACTGCAGCCCATTGGCTTAGAGTTGTTGGGGGCCGGGCGGCGGCTGGCCGATAAGCTGGGAGCCACCTTGAGCGCTCTTGTGCTTGGATACAACATTGCCCACTTGCCCCCAATTCTGATCGGCCACGGGGCAGATCAAGTCTTCATCGCCGATCACCCCGAGTTGGCCGAATACCGCACCTTGCCCTACCGCCGGGTGATCACAGACTTGATCAAAAGCTGGCCCCAACCACCCCACACCATCCTGCTGGGATCCACCACCACCGGGCGAGATCTGGCCCCTCGCTTGGCCGCCCACCTGGAGACCGGCCTGACGGCAGACTGCACCGAATTGGACATCGGCCCCTTCGAGTACACCAATAGCAAAGATCCGAGCAAGTCCGGCCTCTTCCCCGACTGCCTCTACGCCATCCGGCCCAGCTTCGGCGAATCTCTCAAGGCCCGCATCCTCGGCCCGTGGAAAAACCCCCAAATGGCCACGGTGCGCCCAGGGGTGATGGTGCCTCTGCCCTGGGATGGATCCCGCCAGGGGGAAGTGATCCCGGTGCCGGTCAACTTGGATCCCGGCGATCTGCGCCTGCAGATTGTGGAAACGGTGCGCAACCTGTCCCAGGCGGTAGATCTCACCCGCGCCAAGGTAATTGTTTCCGGCGGCTACGGGCTGGGATCCCCAGAGGGATTTGAGCTGTTGAGGGAGTTGGCCGCTTGTTTCCCCAACAGCGCTGTCGGCTCCTCCCGCAAGGCCGTGGATTCTGGGTGGATCCCCTATGCCCACCAGGTGGGCCAAACCGGCAAGACCGTCCGCCCCCAGCTCTACATCGCCTGCGGCATTTCTGGGGCCATTCAACATCGCGTGGGCATGGACAAATCCCAGACGATCATTGCCATCAACAAAGACAGCGCCGCTCCTATCTTCAAATTTGCCCACTACGGCATTGTCGGGGATCTCTACCAGGTGGTGCCGGAGCTGATCCGGCAACTGCGACAGAGACAGGAGGAGCTCCGAGAAGGCGCCGAGGGCCAGCCTTTCCAGAGCCTCGGCGAGCGGATCCCAATTTTGCAGAGTCGATGAGAGATGGTTGGCAAAAACGCTCTCAGTGCAGGGCCATTGTCAGCAGCCCCTGCTGCCCCAGCAACACCTCCCGCAACAGGGTAACCAGGCCCACCCAAACCACAGGGGCCATGTCCACACCTCCCAGAGGCGGGATCAGGCGACGGGTCGGGCGCAACAGAAACTCCGTCAGGCCGACCACCAACGAGTAGGGCAACCGAGAAGTATCCAGTTGCGGATACCACGACAGAAAGATGCGCAGCACAAACAGGAGGGTGTAGAGCGCCAACAGTGGGCCAAGCACCCAAGAGGTGAGAATTGGCAGCATAGGTTACTCAAAGAACAGGTTTACTGGTGGCAGTTCTCTCCATTGTGCTCTAATTGGGAGGGTCTGCTGGAGTCCAGAGATACCTCGGGGAATGCAGGCGCTCGGCCCAAGTCAAACCCCAACTTTTTTAAACTTTAATTTAACCCTCTTCCCGAAAATGGCCTTACCGGCGGGGCAGCAACAGTTAAAGACTAGCGTCATAATAGACGTATCTTGCTGGACTGCAGGCAGGGATCCCATGCAAGGAAAACTACAAGAGATCGATATCCGCAGCATCCTTCAGCTCATCGAGCTGGGCCAGCGCACCGGTGAGCTTTTTGTAGAGGCCAGCCCCTCTGTCTACTGGTTTGTCTTCTTCCTGAATGGGCGGATTATCTACGCCTCTGAAACGGAAGGGAACATTGCCCGCCTCAGAGACTATCTGCACCGCTTCAAGCTGGAAGCCGCCCTGGAGGAAATTCAAATTCCCCACAAAGCCGCGGTCAACGCCCCCGAATACAACCGCCTCTGGTCTTTGCTGGAAAGCCACAAGCTCAACCCCAACCAGGGCAAGCAAATCCTGCTGGGCATGGTGCGGGAAGTCCTCTTCGACTTGCTCAGCCTCCACCAGGGTTCCTTCATTTTTGAGGCCGGATCCCCCCTGGCCCCCCAATTGACCACCTTCCCCGTTACCCCCCTGCTCACCGAGATCGTAGCCCAAGTGCAGGAGTGGAAAAAGCTGCACCCCTACATCCAAGCTCCCAACCAAGCTCCCACCATCGTCAACCCCCTGCCGCTCCAGCAAAACCTGCCCGCCCCCGTCTTCAAAGCCCTGAGCGAGTGGTCAGACGGCAAAACCAGCATTCGCCAGATGGGTCGCTACCTGGGTCGAGACACCCTGGCGGTGGCCAAGGCCATCTATCCCTACGTCCGCCAAGGGGCCATTCAACTGTCCGAGCCCGTCTTGATCGCGGAGCCCAAGCCCAGCCGTCCCCTCAAACCCAGCGATAAGCCCAGCCACATCCTTTGCATCGACGACTCCATGGCCATCCAAAAAACCGTAGAGTTCATCCTGCAAAACGAGGGCTACCAGGTTACCACCATCGGCAATCCTCTCAAAGCGCTGGGACAGGTGTTTCTTCTCAACCCCGACATGATTCTCTGCGATGTGGCCATGCCCAAGTTGGATGGGTATGAGCTGTGCGCCATGTTGCGCAAATCCAGCCAGTTCCGCGAAACCCCCATGATTATGCTGACCGGCAAGGATGGTTTTACCGACCGGATTAAGGCCCGCATGGCCGGAGCGAACGAATTTTTGAGCAAACCCTTTGCGGAAAAGGAGTTGTTGACCATTGTCGAATCCTACGTGGGCCCTCCCCCCAAACGGGGCGGTGGCGAATAGGCGTTGGGGTAGCCAAAATGTTGGCACAGAAGACTATAGGCGAAGTACTGGACAGAAGAGTGGCCTCACCGAAACAATAGGGGTAGCATGGCCGGCCCGGAGCCAGGGAGCCAGGTGAGGTTACAAGAGCAAACCTCAGTCAAAGCAGCCCGACGGTTGCGCGGGAGTGCAAAAGGAGCAAGACGGCGATGAGCAAAGTGCTGGTGGTGGATGACAACCGTACCTACCTGGAGACCATTTCCAGCTTGCTTTCCGAGAACGGTTTGGAAGTCTCCACAGCAACAGACGGCGTAGAGGCAATGGAGTGCATTCGCCAGCAGAAGCCTGATGTGGTGGTGCTGGATATTGTCATGCCGCGCATGAACGGCTACGAGGTATGCCGGGAAGTGAAGGGGGATGAAAGTACCAAACACATTCGCATCGTCATGTGTTCCACCAAAGACCAGACCTTTGATATCGAGTGGGCCAGGCGCAACCAGGCGGATGCCTATGTAACCAAGCCCTTTAAGCCCCAAGAGCTCCTGGCGACCATCAAACATCAATTGCGGGAGATGAATCGGAAATGAGTCGCGTTTTGGTGGTGGAAGATAGCCAATCCCAGCGGGAGATGATCAGCAAGCTGCTGCAGGAAAACGGCTTCGAGGTGATGACTGTGGAAGACGGGGTGGAGGCCGTAGAGGCGGTGAAGCAAAACAAACCCGACCTGATCGTGCTGGACATCGTCATGCCGCGCATGAACGGCTATGAGGTGTGCCGTCTTCTCAAGGCCGACCCTCTCACCCAAAAAACGCCCATCGTCATGTGTTCTTCCAAGGGCGAAGAATTTGACCGCTACTGGGGGATCCGCCAGGGAGCGGATGCCTACATTGCCAAGCCTTTCCAGCCCCAGGAACTGGTGGGTACGATCAAGCAATTACTGAGAGGCTGAGAGCTGCCCCTTCTGCTTCCACGCCTTTCGGCAGGTCCTGAGAACGACTCTGCGTTTTAAGCAGGGAGGGGGGCGGGATCAACAGTCCACAAGACTATCCATGCGGGGGAGCATCATGCTGGGGGATCTGGATTTATTGATGGGGGATGAGACCCAAGAGTTGCGGGAGATGGAGGCTCCCGAAGGTGAGCTATTCCTAAAGTTCAAGATTGCCACCGGGGAGGAATTTGCGCTGCCAGCGGTATCGGTTGTGGAGGTGGTGAGCATTGGCCCAGAGAAAATCACCCCCATGCCCAATGTGGCCCCAGTTTTGCTGGGCACGCTGAATTTGCGGGGCGAGATCATCTGGGTTGCAGACCTGGGGCAATTTTTGGGGATCAGCCCGCCCCTGAACATCGACCGAGCCGAGATTCCTGTGGTGGCCGTGATGGATCAACAGGATTTGCTCATGGGCTTGGCTGTGGATTTAATTGTAGGCATGGAGTGGCTGAAGACTGAATTGGTGCGGCCTGCCCTCACGGCTCCTGAGTCCATGGCTCCTTTTTTGCGAGGGGAATGGGTGGTGCCCGGAACGGGATCGCGCTTGCCATTGCTGGATCAGTCGGCCATCCTGCGATCCAATCGTTGGGGTTGACAGACGACCCCCTGGGAGCTCAGCGGGAGGAAAGTGTATAGTTCCTATCAAAGATCCAAGCTAACTCCAGCCACAATGGGGAAAGTTGGACCAAATCTATCCCCTACCGATGCGTGTCGAGGCTGTTGAGGGTAAGCCCTGAGACGGCGGCAGAAAGGCCCACTCTTGCTTGACTGAATGTGGAAAAGGGGGGATAGCCTGCATCCATGGGGTTTTGAGGTGTTGGGGGCGTTCCGTTTGCATCTGTGTTGACGCGTGAACAGAGGTAGGCAAGCAGTGAAGGGAGGATCCATGGTTCCGAGCGCGAACAGTCAGAGAGACTACACCGATGCGATGGCCGCCTTTTGGCAGGGAGACTACGTCCGGGCGGTGCGGTTGTTCAACCAAGTGGCCGCTGCTGAACCGCAAGATACTGCTGTCAAGCTGCTGCTGGCTTTGGCACAAAAACAAGCTGGGCAGTTGTTGGAAGCTCGCCAAACCTACAACACCATTTTACAAACAGCCAGTGATCCCGATGAGCTGGAGTCGGCCCGGAAGGGTCTAGAAGAGCTGTTGCAAATGGCACCGGAGCTGGCGGATCTTCCCGATTCCCCAGAAGCGGACGAGTTTCGCTCTCCAGATGAGTTTGCCCGTGGGTCGGATGCCTTTTCGGAAGAGGCTTTCTCTGCTCCCGATCCCTTCTTGCAGTTCGAGGAGATGGGGGAAGAGGAGGCGGATCCCTTTGCTCAGAATCCCTTTCCACTGGAGGCAGACAGCCTTGGCAGCGATTTCATGGGGGAAGAGAGATTCAGGGATCCCTTGGAGACCGGCCTGCAAATGCCGGGAGCTGATCCATTGGGTTCATCTTACCAGATGCCAACCCATTCTCGGGTAACACCACCGGCCACCTCGCGACGGGTAGGCTCGGAAGAGGGCGGGCCTCAAACCGATCCGGTGGTCGAAGATGACTTTGCCTTCCTCAACGAGTTCGATCGAGAGCATCTGGAAGCCCTAGAAGGCGACTCCGACTCCATTACGCAGTTGGCCGGCGATGCCGATTTTCCCGATGAGATGGGCTTCTCCCTGCCCGGTCTTGAGGAAGAGGAAGGGGGATCCCTGGAAGAAAGCCTGCCGACCGAATTGGCTGCCCCCATGAGTGAGCCGATCCCTGCTCCCGACGAAGATACTGCCAGTCCCAGCCCTGGTCTTTTCGATCTTGACGAGCTAGACAGCTTGGATGGTGAACTTGCCGGCATGGATGGCGGCGAGCCGGTGGGGGCCTTCCACCCAAACGAGGGGGCGATTGGGGGGATGAGCCCAATGGCGGAGACCGGCAGCGGAGCGGCCCAAGTTCTGCTGCCCACGGCCTCCCTCCCTATTCCCAGTGTAGGTGAACAAGGGGAAAGAACCTCTGCTGGGATCGCCAACCGACCGATTGGGGATCGGCAATTGGCCATAGCGCTTATCCAAGGAGCTGTGAGTTTGGCTGCCGGCTTGGCGATTGGCCTTGGGATCCCGGCCAATGGGGGAGCTCGCTTGATTGCCGGGGTGATTGGAGGCGGGCTGATCGGCACAGGAGCAGGGGTTATCCTCGGGGCCAGCAGTGCCAAACAAATTCGCTCCACCGCCCAAGAGCTGGCCGGCCACTTTGCCGCCTTGGCCCAGGGGAATTATTCAGTACGAGCCACAGCCAACACCCACGATGAGCTGGGGCGCTTGGCCGACAGCTTTAACCAGATGGCGGCTGCCCTTGAAGCCAACTTCGCCGAACTGAGCCAGCGGGCTGCCGAGCAAGGGCAAGCTAAGGAAGACCTACAGCGCCAGGTGATTCGCCTGCTGGACGACGTGGAAGGGGCTGCCCGTGGAGACCTGACGGTGCGGGCAGAGGTGACTGCCGACGTGCTGGGGGCTGTGGCCGACTCCTTTAACCTGACCATTCGCAGTCTGCGAGACATTGTCAGCCAGGTGAAGCGGGCCGCCGCCGCCGTGAACGATGCCGCCTTGCAGAACGAGGACTTTGCCCGCAGCCTCTCTGCCGACGCCTTGCGCCAGGCGGAGGAGATTTCCAACTCCCTCAACTCCATTCAGGAGATGACGGACTCCATTCAAGAGGTGGCCAGCAACGCCCGCGAAGCGGCCAACGTGACTGCCCAAGCCACAGAAGCAGCCGCTCGGGGTGGAGAAGCTGTGGATCGCACGGTAAGTGGCATCCTGGAAATTCGCGAAACCGTGGCAGAAACCACCCGCAAAGTGAAGCGATTGGCGGAATCCTCGCAGGAAATTTCCAAAATTGTGGCTTTGATCTCTCAAATTGCCTCGCGCACCAACCTGCTTGCCCTCAACGCCAGCATCGAGGCGGCCCGAGCCGGGGAATCGGGACGGGGCTTTGCCATCGTGGCCGATGAGGTGCGACAACTGGCCGACCGAGCTGCCAAAGCCTCGAAGGAGATCGAGCAGATCGTGTTGCAGATTCAATCGGAAACCGGCAACGTGATGACGGCTATGGAAGAAGGCACCCAACTGGTGATCGAGGGGACGCGGCGGGCCGAGCAGGCCAAGAACAGCCTGGACGAGATTATCGAGGTCAGTCGCCGGATCGACGAGTTGGTGCGGGCGATCTCTCAGGCCACCGTGCAACAAACGGAAACCTCTCGCTCTGTGGCGCAGGTGATGCAATCGGTGGAGTTGACCGCCAACGAGACCTCTAAGGAGGCGCAGAAGGTGGCAGCTTCGCTCCAACAGTTGGTGAGCATCGCCCGCGAGTTGCAAACTTCTGTCGGTCGCTTCCGGGTTGGGGATGAATGAGCAAATCTGCTGTTTTGAGGGCATTCTAGGGACAAGGATCCCCATGCAGGAGACGTTATCGATCCTTAGCAAATGGCACCGGGATCCCCCTGTTCCGACTTTTGGCCGGACTCTTCGCTCAGGCGAGCCTCAATCTGTCCGGTCTGCTATTACTGATGCATACCTGTGGGCTGTAGGAAGGGCCTCCTGCCATGAATGAAGAAGCACAAAAGCGGATCCTCAGTTATTTCATCGAAGAAGCCCGCGACCACTTGGCAACGATTGAACAAGTGCTCCTCAGCTTGCGGGACAGCATGAGCGATCCCGAGCTGATCAACGAGCTGTTTCGAGCTGCTCACTCCATCAAGGGGGGAGCTGCCATGCTGGGCCTCACCAGCATCCAACGGACGGCCCACCGCATGGAAGATTTTTTCAACATCTTTCGCTCCCGTCCAGGCGGAGTGCCTGTCGACCAGCACCTGGAAACCCTGCTGCTGCGGGCTTTTGATGGGCTTTCGATGTTGTTGGAGGAGCTGCAGAGCCCCCGCGGCCTCACCCAAGAAGTCAGCAACACCACCCTGGCGGAATTGGAGCCGGTTTTTCAAGAGACCGAAAGGCACATTCAAAATCTTCTTGGCGAGGGCCCTGTCTCAGCTCCCGTCTCGCCGCCGGCGGTTCGCACCCTGCAGCAGGACATGGCGGAGGTGGTGCCGCAGCAGTTGCACCAGATGCTGGAGCTGTTTAAACAACGGGATCAGCCAGATGTCCGAGAGCGCTTGGCAGCGGCGAATGCCGTTCTCAAGGAGATCGGACAAGTTCATCATCTGGCGGGCTGGCAACAGTTGACGGAAACCTTCGAGCAAGCCCTGGGCAACCCCGATGCCGACCTGCGAACTTTGGCTTTGGTTGCCTTGCGGGATTTGAAGCAGGGACAGCAGCTCATCCTAGACGGCAAGGCCGAACAGGTTGCCCCTTCTTCAGAACTGCAACAATTGGCTCGCCCTGCCGCTCCCCCTGCCCCACCGGATCCTCTTGAGGTGGTGGTGCATCAGCAGATCCCGGCCCTGCTGCGCCAGATGCTGGAGCTGTTCAAACGTCCTGACGACCCGGCCACTCGACCGGCTCTGCAAGCTCTGGCCCAATCTTTGCAGGATTTGGGGCAATCTTCGGCTCTGGAACTGGGAGGCTGGACAGACTTGACCCGCTTGGTGGGCGAGATTTTGGCGGATCCCGGCCAGGATTTGCGGCAGTTGGCCCTGCCGGTGCTGCGAGATCTGAAGCAAGCCCACCAGGCTCTGGCCAATGGAGCGGCAAACACCATTCAGCCCTCGGCTGAGCTGCTGGCTTTCCGCCCTGTTCCGGCAGCCCCTGAAGAGCCAGAAGTCCCTGAGCCCTTCGACCTTGGCCTTGCTTGGGGGTCTGAGGCAGAGCCGTCATTCCCAGAACCTGGGGGTGCCCCAGAGGATTGGGCTGCGGCTGCTGGGATCCCTGCGGAGGAAGGCGCTACCCCCGATCTGAGCTGGGAAGCGGTAACCCTCGCTGAGACATCCTTTCAAGAGGATGAGCCCGGAGCTGCCCTGTCGCCGGAGCAGGAGAGCGCAGAGGCAAGCGGAGATCTGGCGGCGGAACAGCTCTCATCCCTATGGGAAGTGGGCACTGCTGAGGACTCCGTCCCGCTGGCGGGAACAGATTCAGAGCACCGATCTGCTCCCGCGGAAGAGGGGGATCTGGATCTGAGTTGGCCAGGGATCCGAGCCGAAGCGGCTTGGGAGGAAGACTGGAGGACAGCTGCCGTGCCGGCAGAAAGCCCAGAAGAGGACGGGCAGGGAGCTGACTTGGCCTCTGTTGCGGACGACTTCGGTCGCGTTAGCGGAGCGGAGCTCTATGCCACTCCCTTGGATCTGGAGGAAGAAGCCACCTCGGCCTTTGACGAGCTGTTCGCCAACGCAGAAGCGCTATCCGATATTGAAGAATTCCCAACGGAGCTGATCCCTCCTTCTCCTGAGCCCCTCTCCCAGACCTTTGAGGATCTGAGCCCAAGGTTGGACGAGGAGAGAGCCGAGGCAGATCTAGCGGAGCTGTTTGCCGAAGTGGTGAGTGAAGAGACAGAGGGGTTTGTCTCTGCTGAGCTCGCCTGGGATGCTGGACAGGAGCCGACTGACCGGAGCGCTGCTGCGGACATGAGCGAGGGATCCGGCTTTGTCCCAGACGCAGCCGCAAGTGCTGGGGTAGAGGCGCTATTCGAGATTGAGGAACTTCCCGTAGAGAGCGCCTCCCGGCAAGAAGGGTCTCAGCTTCCGGACTTGGAGGCCGTTCCCGCTGGTGAGCCGGAGGCCGATCCTTGGGCGGCTGAGCCGTCTCCACCCCTTCAAGAGACCCTTGAGGACAGGGAAATCGCAGCAGATCTCTGGGCTGAATTTCCCGCAGACATCCAGCCGGAGGATTTTTCCATCCCAGCAGATTATCTGGCAGAGTCGGGATCCGACGAGGTGGGATCCTCAGAGTTCGCCGACTCTGCTGCCTTTGATACTGCCGAAGACAGCCTGGAGAGCTTTTTTTCCACCCCTGCGGCAGAAGCCGATCCGGCTTGGTCGATGCCGGAAGCAAGTGAACCTTCCGTATTTTTGGATCCCTCTTTTGGCCCATCCCTGGACATCGCTGAGGCTGATGCTGCCGAAGCTGAGCAACTGGGGGATCTCTTTATCGGCGAACCCTTCCCCACGTCGCCCGACATGGCCAACGAGCCGAGGGAATCGCCAATTCCAGACTTCGGAGCCGAGCTGAGCCTAGGGGATCTCTTCGCCGGCGAGACCCTCGAGGAGGCGTCCGATGGGGACTCCATCCCCCTGACCCAATCAGCAGCTGGGGACACAGCAGAAGCCCAGGAGTGGGCGCTTCTGGAGGAGCTGTTCCCGGTCCAGGAGGAGTCTTTCGCAGACCTGCAACCCACGGCTGAGGAGGCAGTCGCCCCTTCCCCCGAGCTCTCCTTCGACCGTCTCGATGCCCTATTCACCCAGGAATCCGACCCAGAAGAACTGAGCCTGGGGGCCAGGGGATCCCTCTCGGCCATGGATAGCGACAGCCAGGTGGATCTGGATGAGTTGAGCCAGTTCTTTGCAGAAGGGGAAGCGCTCCAGGAAGAGACCCCCTTGGATTTTGCCACCTTCCTGGAGGACACAGAAGCTTTGCAAGCGAGCAGCCTGGCGGAAGTGCCCGTGTCTGAGCCAGAGCCGCCGGTTGCCGCACTGGAGGAAGAAAATGCCCTCCAGCCTGCGGAGGACGATCTGGAAAGCCAGTTGGCCAGCCTGTTTGCAGAGGATGAATCCTTAGCCGTTCCTGTTGGCGAGGCCGAGACCCCAGAGGAAGAGGCGCTGGAAGCTGCTCCGGCTCCCCGTTTGGACGATTTGGCCGCCCTCTTCGACGCTGCCGAGCCGGCGGTAACCCCTGAGCTAGAAAAGGCTATCGCCCCCCTTGTGGGATCCCCTGCAGCCGCGAGCGGCGAGGCTGCTGACGACTTTGCAGCCCAGCTGGAATCGCTCCTGGGCGATCTCGAGGTTCCTGCCCAAGCACCTGCTGCGGCGCCAGCACCTTCGCCGCCAATTGCCGCTGCTGCTCCAGCAACCCCCACCCCAGCAGCAGCTGCCCCGGCGGCAACTGGGCCGACTTCACGGCGAACTGCTGCCCTCAGCAACCCTGTGATGCGGGTGGAGGTGCGCCACCTCGACTCCATCAACAACCTGGTGGGAGAGTTGGTGGTCATCCGCAACAGCATGGAGCAAAACCAAACCCGTCTGCGCCAGTTTCTGGATGGCCTGTTGGGCCGTGTGCAACAGCTAGGGGATCTGGGCCAGCGCATGCGGGATCAGTATGACCGCTCCTTGCTGGAATCGGCTTTGTTCTCCAGCCGCAGCAGCTCAGCCTATGGCGGCACGGTGACGGTGGGCTTCGGTCGAAATGGGGAGGGATCCACCCGAGGCAGGCGCGGCCATTCCTCCGGCCAAGAGTTCGACAAGCTGGAGATGGACCAGTTTACGGCCTTCCACGCTCTGGCCCAGGAGATCATTGAGCTCATCGTGCGGGTGCGCGAGTCCTCCTCCGACATCGAGTTTGCCGTGGATGAGGCAGAGCAGATTACCCGCCAATTCCGGCAGGTAACCACCCAACTGCAAGAGGGCCTGAACCGGGCGCGCATGGTGCCCTTCTCGCAAGTTGCCGATCGGTTGCCCCGCGCCATTCGGGATCTCTCCATCAAAACGGGCAAGCAGGCCAGCCTGGTGGTGGAAGGCCGTGACACGCTCATCGACAAGGCCATCCTGGAGGAGCTCTATGACCCCATGACCCACCTGGTGAACAACGCCCTGGTACATGGGATCGAGACCCCTGAGGAGCGGCGGCGGGCGGGCAAGCCCCCTGAGGGCAAGATCACCGTCAAGGCCTTCTATCAGGGCAACCAAACCATCATCATCGTCTCGGACGATGGCGCCGGGATCCCGGTGGAGAAGGTCAAGGCCAAGGCCCAAAGGCTGGGGCTGCTGTCGGAGCAAGCCGACGAAGACGAAGTGTTCAACGTTCTCTTCCACCCTGGCTTCAGCGTTCGCGAGGCCAGCGAGGTGGACGATCTGGCCGGGCGGGGGGTTGGCTTGGATGTGGTGCGCCGCAACATCACCGATCTGCGCGGCAGCATTCAAGTGGATTCTGCGCGGGGCAAAGGAACCACCTTTACCATCCGCCTCCCCCTCACCCTGAGCATTTCCAAGGCCATGGTGTGTGTCAGCGACAAAGCCCTGATCGCCTTCCCCCTGGATGGCGTGGAGGAGATGCTGGATGTTCCTGCCGACGAAGTTCAGCCGGATGAGCAGGGGCGGCCCTCGATTCTCTGGCGGGATCAGCGTCTTCACTTCCAGCCCCTCTCAAATCTGCTGGCCTACAGCCGCAGCCACAGCCGCAGCCGTTCCGAGGTGTACAGCATCACCCAGGATGAGGGCATTATTCCCATTGTCATCCTGCAAAGTGCCGGCCAGTATGTTGCCCTGCAGGTGGACAGCTTCGTGGAAGAGCAGGAAATCGTGATCAAGCAACTGCGCGGGCCTGTGCCCAAGCCACTGGGCATTTCTGGGGCAACGGTGTTGGGGAACGGGCGGGTCCTGCCGATTGCCGACATCATCGAGCTGGTGGACATAGCCCACGGTCGCCGTCGGGATCTCAACCGCTTCTGGCTGGATCACCGGGATGAGGAGCCAACCCCAGAAGAGGTGCGCCAGACCACCGTGTTGATCGTGGACGACTCGATCACCGTTCGGGAGCTGCTCTCGATGTCTTTCCAGAAGGTGGGCTACCGGGTGGAACAGGCGCGGGATGGCCAGGATGCCTGGGAAAAGCTGCGCGGCGGCCTGCCCTGCGACCTCATCTTCTGCGACATCGAGATGCCGCGGATGGACGGCCTAGAACTGCTCACCCGCCTGCGGGAAGACAGCAACTTCAAGCATCTCCCGGTTGCCATGCTCACCTCGCGGGGGGCAGAACGGCACCGGCAAACAGCACGGGAGCTGGGAGCAACTGCCTACTTCACCAAGCCCTATCTGGAAGAGGAGCTGCTCAGCGCTGCTGCCCGCATGTTGAGGGGGGAACAGTTGTTGGCGCCCAACCCAACTTCCTAATCGCGACAGCGGTGCGGTTCCCGTTCAGTGTGGCGCAGCAACATAGGGTGCTGTAGGCATGGCACTGATACATTTACGCTGAACACTGCTGAACATCACTGTTCAACTATGCAGCGATAGCATTCTGTTTGTTTCCAAACAGAATGGCGGTATCCCGCAAAGCTTTGAGTAGAATACCCAAAGCGCAGTTTCCGTGTCGTCTTACTACCAATTTTCTGCTTTGCTTTGGCTACCATGTTGGCAGACTCGAAAGTAAACAGAAAGATCAACTGGTAGTAATCCGTACTGAACATATTATACATTATTTTCAGTATAGTTGAGCTTATCATTGACTAGAGTCATGCTCTCCCATCAGCGGGTGCCGAACAGGCGATCCCCTGCATCTCCTAGGCCGGGGAGGATGTAGCCGTGCTCGTCTAGGCCATCGTCTACAGCAGCGGTATAGATTGGCACATCTGGGTTCTGTTCGTGGAAATACCGGATCCCTTCTGGGGCGGCCACCAGGCAGATGAAGCGGATCGACTGGGGTCGGGTTTGGCGTAGGCGCGCTACAGCCGCTGCTGCCGAATGGCCGGTGGCCAACATTGGATCCACCACCAGCACCTCACGATCTTCGATATCGGTGGGCACCTTGAAGTAGTACTCGATGGGGATCAGGGTATGGGGATCCCGATATAGGCCGATATGCCCCACCCGTGCTGATGGGATCAGCTCCAGCATGCCGTCGAGGAGCCCTTGGCCGGCCCGCAGGATGGAGACAAGCACCAACTTTTTCTCTGCCGCCAACATCGGCGCCAACATTGGGGCCATCGGGGTTTGAATGGGCTGTAGCTTGAGGGGCAGATCGCGGGTCACCTCGTAGGCCATCAAGAGGCTGATCTCCCGCATCAGCGCTCGGAAGTCGGCGGTTGTAGTTTCAACACGGCGCATGAGGCTGAGCTTGTGCTGCACCAGAGGGTGATCGATGGTAATCACCTGGGCCACCATGCTGTGCTCCTGAGATAATCGGGATCCCGTGATGGATGCCAGAATAGCAGAAGCGCTTGTCCCCCCGGTGGGCCGAAGGCTCTATCTGCTTGCTGTTGTCAAGGGGAGTAATCCGTGCAGATCCGCTTTGCTGTGGTGAGCGATCCCCACGTCGCCCTCCCTTCCACCCTTTGGGATCACCCCAGCCGATTTCACCTGGTAGAGGTGAGCATCCCGGCTCTGGAACAGGTTTTGCAGCATCTGGTGCAGTTGCCTCTGGATTTTCTGCTGTTGCCGGGGGATCTGACCCAGCATGGGGAGCCGGAAAACCATGCATGGCTGGCAGAGCGGCTGGCTCGACTGCCCTTTCCGGCTTTTGTGGTGCCCGGCAACCACGATGTGCCCCAGCCCGAGGCCAGCGGGCGCTCCATTGGTTTGGCGGATTTTCCCCGCTACTACCGAGCTTTTGGCTACGAGGATGGGCAGTCTTTGGATTACAGCCGGGTTCTGCGGCCAGGGATCCGTTTGATCGGCCTCAATTCCAACCATTTTGATGCTCAGGGTCAATTGGTGGGGTGTCTAACCCCAGAACAACTGACCTGGCTGGAGAAAGAATTGGCGGCAGCCGAGGAAGAGCTGGTGCTGCTGATGGTGCACCATAATGTGGTCGAGCATCTGCGCGGCCAGTCTCTCCATCCCTGGGGGCGTCGCTACATGCTGGAGAATGCCTCTCAGTTGCGGCGGCTGCTGCAAGCTTATGGGGTGCAACTGGTGTTCACCGGACATCTGCACATCCAGCACATCGCCCGACGAGGGGGGGTTTACGACATTACCACCGGCTCTTTGGTCAGCTTTCCTCACCCCTACCGCCTTGTCGAGATCCGGTCGGATCGAGAGACCGGAATCCAAGTCCATATCCAGAGCTACCGGGTGGGATCCCTGCCCGATTGGCCCGATTTGCAAGCGTTCTCCCGGGAGTGGATGGCCCAGCGCAGCGAACCAGCGGTGGTTAAGTTTTTAACCTCCGCACCGCTGAATTTGCCTTTGGAACAGGCACAAGCCTTGGCCCCACAATTGCGCTACTTTTGGGCAGCGGTGGCTGCCGGGGATCCAGACCTCACTTTCCCAGACTTTCCCCAGCCAGCAGGCCGATTTCTGGAGCGTTTCAGCCGTTGCTTTCGCTGCCCGCCTGATAACCAGGCCCAGCTTCAGTTCGCTTCCAATTTCTTTTCCAATTTCTTTTCCAATTTCTAGGGATCCCCCCGAAGAGGGAACTGAACGGCGTCCTGCGCCGGGGAGGCACGTACAAGAAGTTTCCAATTTCTAGGGATCCCCCCGAAGGGGGAACCTGGCCACAGCGCTTCTCCGGGCTGTCTGGGATCCCGTGGGGTTTCCAATTTCTAGGGATCCCCCCGAAGGGGGAACGCGGATCCGTGTATACAGCTCGGTGCTTTTGGGTTACCACACAGTTTCCAATTTCTAGGGATCCCCCCGAAGGGGGAACCCCCAGAACATCGAGATCGAGGCAGAAAGCCCCTTCACGTTTCCAATTTCTAGGGATCCCCCCGAAGGGGGAACACTACATAGTGACCGTCGGTTCCGCAGAGTTTGATGGGGTTTCCAATTTCTAGGGATCCCCCCGAAGGGGGAACCTCGAAGAACCTCAGTGACTTAGACGCCAAGTATACGTTTCCAATTTCTAGGGATCCCCCCGAAGGGGGAACGAGAAGATCTTGGGCTGCAATAGTCGCCACTAATCTCGTTTCCAATTTCTAGGGATCCCCCCGAAGGGGGAACTTCTACGGGCCACCTCGCTTGGTGGTCAAAGAAATTGGGTTTCCAATTTCTAGGGATCCCCCCGAAGGGGGAACTGCATGACTTCCTAGTCATCCGTTTGTACCAAGATCAAGTTTCCAATTTCTAGGGATCCCCCCGAAGGGGGAACACTCGCCACTGCAACTACAGTGTTGTCCAATATACCCAGGTTTCCAATTTCTAGGGATCCCCCCGAAGGGGGAACCAGAGACGGGCTAGCCATATAGGTATAGCCTAGATGTTTCCAATTTCTAGGGATCCCCCCGAAGGGGGAACTCCAGGGTTTAAGGCGAAGATTCAGGTCTATTACCACGGTGTTTCCAATTTCTAGGGATCCCCCCGAAGGGGGAACACATCCCTTCATGGGCAGTAGCAGGTAGCACCATCTAGTCCGTTTCCAATTTCTAGGGATCCCCCCGAAGGGGGAACTTCAAGTTATCGTGACGGAAGATCTCAAGGTCGACGTTTCCAATTTCTAGGGATCCCCCCGAAGGGGGAACCTCTTTGGTATATTTCGCCATGTGTACCTCCCTTTACGGTTTCCAATTTCTAGGGATCCCCCCGAAGGGGGAACTTACATTACTCTTCTGTATAGAAGAGATCGTCTTCCACGTTTCCAATTTCTAGGGATCCCCCCGAAGGGGGAACGGTCTTGCCTTCCAGCTCAAAGCTATCGGGAATGGTAGAGTTTCCAATTTCTAGGGATCCCCCCGAAGGGGGAACCCGGAGCACCGACTCCCGAATGGCCGCTTTCACGACCTCTGTTTCCAATTTCTAGGGATCCCCCCGAAGGGGGAACACATCCCCTGAATCTCTCTATAAACCGGAAGACGATACTGTTTCCAATTTCTAGGGATCCCCCCGAAGGGGGAACGCCATTTATGGGCTCGTGACAGCTCGGAAAAAGACTGTTTCCAATTTCTAGGGATCCCCCCGAAGGGGGAACCCCGTGCTCGTCGCGATGGTGGCGTACAACTTTCCTGTTTCCAATTTCTAGGGATCCCCCCGAAGGGGGAACCGTGGAACGATACAGTACTGTTATCTACCACACTACAAAGTTTCCAATTTCTAGGGATCCCCCCGAAGGGGGAACGGGCTAAGTCCTGTGCAATAAACTAACCTGATTCCAACAGTTTCCAATTTCTAGGGATCCCCCCGAAGGGGGAACTTTGAAAATGTCCCATGCCCATCCTGGGCAGTGGCCTGCGTTGTTTCCAATTTCTAGGGATCCCCCCGAAGGGGGAACTGCAAGACGTACAATCGAACGGTGCCAATAAGGCACGTTTCCAATTTCTAGGGATCCCCCCGAAGGGGGAACGCCAAAGTATGGCACTTGGATCGTTGAGGAAAAGCTGGTTTCCAATTTCTAGGGATCCCCCCGAAGGGGGAACTTTACTCACATCCAAAGGAACTCTCAAGACGTGGGAGCACCAAGTTTCCAATTTCTAGGGATCCCCCCGAAGGGGGAACTATAAGAGGGCGCGGTTCCACCTTATATTCACAACCGTTTCCAATTTCTAGGGATCCCCCCGAAGGGGGAACCACGTACCCTACCAACAAGAGTTGTTGGTAGCAGAGGGGTACTGTTTCCAATTTCTAGGGATCCCCCCGAAGGGGGAACATTTCTATTTTCACTGACTAACGAAAAGCCGGACTGGTTTCCAATTTCTAGGGATCCCCCCGAAGGGGGAACACCAGTAATCAGCTTTACCTAGGTCAACGCTAAATCGACAGTTTCCAATTTCTAGGGATCCCCCCGAAGGGGGAACAAGACTTCACAGCCGCTGGTTGGACCGAGAAGGAGATCAAGTGTTTCCAATTTCTAGGGATCCCCCCGAAGGGGGAACCCCCCTTTTGGACATACGTGTCCCTTGTTTGCGTTCTTGTTTCCAATTTCTAGGGATCCCCCCGAAGGGGGAACTCCACCCCTATTAAAGCCAAGCAGGGCAAGGGATGCAAGACCCGTTTGCGAGGGATCCGGAAAAAAGGGGGCAAAAAGAGTTTCGGCGAGGGGGTTTTGGGGCCGGAAAGCCTTGTGGCACAAGGCGTCGAGGGATCCGACGAAAGAATGGGCTTTTCCGAGATTTTGAGGGACGCTCGCAGAGGCGTTGATACCGTTTTGGTGTTCTTTTGGAAACATCAGGATCCCTAAGGTTTGGCTAGGCTATCTGTTGGCAGGTGGCGAGCTCCTGCTAGGGTTGCTCGATATGGGAGCGAGGCTCCAGGTGGATGAGGATCCGCGCCGGCCCGTAGCGCCCTTGCAGGAGGTGTTCGACTTCCTCAGTGAGGCGGTGGGCGGACTCAATGTCCTGTGGCTCCACCACCAGGTGCATCTCGATAAAGACCATTTCCCCTGGGATCCCGCGGGAAGTGATGTCATGGCAGTCGAGCACGCCTGGCACGCTCAGGATCAGATCCCGCAGGGCCTCAGAGGGGATCGCCACCCGGTCGGTGAGGTAGGGAAGATACTCCTGCAGCACTTCCCAGCCGCTTCGGAGCACCAGCAGCGCCACCGGCAAAGCCAGGGCTTGATCCAACCAAGGGATCCCCCAATAATGCATGCCGGCCAACCCCAGCAACACTGTCAGCGTCACCCCAACGTCGCTGAGGGTATGGCGCGCATCGGCCAACAGCAGCGAGCTGGACAGAGCTTTGCCCCAGCGGTGCTCGTAGAGGGTGACAAAGACGTTAATGCCCAACACCCCCACCATCACCCCCAAGGTTAGCTCGTCAATCTGCAGGTGGGGCTGGGGCTCCCAAAACCGCTCCACGGCTGTGCGCAAGATTTCCAGGCTGGCCATCCCCAAAAAGGCAGCGATCCCCAGCGCTCCAATGGCTTCAAACTTGCGATGGCCGTAGGGATGGTCGTCATCGGGCTCTGGCGAAGAAAAGCGCACGGCCACCAAGCCCAAAATGTTGCTGGCGCTGTCGGTGGAGCTGTGCAGGGCATCGGCAATTAGGCTTAGGGATCCCGTCGTCAGCCCCAGGACTAACTTGATCAGAAACACCAGGACATTTAGCCCTAGCGTGACGTACAGCACCCTCTGCACTTGGCGCTGACGGCGGCTGGCTATGGCAGCAGAATCCAGAAAGCTCACTGCAGCTCGGGCGGGGATCCGCAGATGTCCTGCTTTATTCTGCCACCGACCTCAATGGGGGTAAGGGAGGGTACCCTAAAAGCAAGCTGCTAAGGCTTAGTCAAGTGGCCGCCGATTGGGGAGCGAACTCTGAGTATGCACGTTGCTGTGGTAGGCGCTGGCTATGTGGGCCTGGTAACAGGGGCTTGCCTGGCTCACCTAGGAAATAGCGTTATCTGTGTGGACAACAACTCCGCCAAGATTGAAGGGCTGCAGCGGGGTCGCCTGCCCATCTACGAGCCCGGCCTGGAAGAGCTGGTGCGGGAGGGAACTGCGGCGGGTCGGCTGCACTTTAGCACCGATCTGGGCCTTGGGATCCAGGCCAGCGAGGTGGTGTTTATTGCCGTGGGCACCCCGGCCCTGCCCAGCGGGGATCCCGATCTGCGCTACGTGGAAGCAGTGGCGCGGGAAATTGGCCAGCATCTGGACGAGCACTATCGAGTCATTGTCAACAAATCCACTGTGCCCATTGGCTCTGGGGACTGGGTGCGCATGCTCATTTTGGACGGGGCCGCCGAAGCCGCCAAGCAGCGGCTGAGCAGCCGGGAAGTGGGGAGGGATCCTGAGGCCAGATCTCTCACCTTAGAGCTCTCCCCTTGGACGCCGCAGTTTGACGTGGTGAGCAACCCCGAGTTCCTACGGGAGGGCAGTGCCATCCAAGATACCTTCTACCCGGATCGCATTGTGATTGGCTCCAACAGCCCCCGCGCCATTGAAATCATGCGGCAGCTTTACAAACCCATCCTCAACCGCCAGCAGGGCCTGCAAGGGGATCCCGTGCCTTTGCTGGTGACCGACCTGGCTTCTGCCGAAATGATCAAGTATGCCGCCAACGCCTTCCTGGCCACCAAGATTAGCTTTATCAACGAAATGGCCAACATCTGCGAGCGCACCGGTGCCGACATCACCCAGGTGGCGGAAGGGATCGGCCTAGATAGGCGCATTGGCCGCGCCTTTCTCAACGCCGGCATAGGGTGGGGCGGAAGCTGCTTCCCCAAAGATCTGGCGGCTCTTATCCAAACCGCTGCTGACTACGGCTATGAGGCCAAGCTGTTGCAGGCCACGGTGGAGGTTAACCGAGAACAGCGGCAGCGCCTGGTGGAAAAGCTGCAGCAGGCCCTCAAGGTGCTCAAGGGTAAAACCGTTGGCCTTTTGGGCCTCACGTTTAAACCCCACACCGACGACCTGCGGGATGCCCCTTCCCTGACTTTGATCGAACAACTCCACCGTCTGGGGGCCAAGGTCAAGGCATATGATCCAATTGTATCCGCTTCGGGGATGCGGGAGGGGCTAGCCCATGTGGTGGTGGAAACGGATGTGTTTCGCCTGGCCCAAGATTGCGATGCCCTGGTGTTGGTGACGGAGTGGCCGGAGTTTTTGTCGCTGGATTACCGACGGATTGCAGAGCTGATGCGGCGGCCCTTGCTCATCGATGGCCGTAACTGTCTGGATCGGGAGGCGGTGCGGCAGGCGGGCATAACCCTCATTGGAGTGGGCTGGTAGGTGCTGGGGAAATCAGGGGAAATCATGAAGATCCTGGTTACGGGTGGCCTGGGATTTATCGGATCCCACTTGGTAACCCGCCTTCTGCAAGAAGGCCACTGGGTCATTTGCCTGGACAATGGCTCCACAGGCCGGCAGCTCAATGTCCAGGCCCATCTGGACAACCCCGCCTTTCAGCTCATCTGGCACGACGTGGCGGATCCCTTGCCGCCCGCTTTGGAAGAGGCCGGGATCCAGCAGATCTACCACCTGGCCTGCCCCGCTTCTCCCCCCCACTACCAAGCGGATCCCATCCGCACCATCCGCACCAGCCTCTGGGGCACCTACCACCTGCTGCAACTGGCCCAGAAAACGGGAGCGAGGTTCCTGCTGGCCTCGACTTCAGAAGTGTACGGGGATCCCCAAGTGCATCCCCAACCGGAAGACTACTGGGGCCACGTCAACCCCATCGGCCCGCGGGCCTGCTACGACGAATCCAAGCGCTTGGCGGAAACCCTCACCTTCGACTGGCAGCGGCAATACCAAACGGAGATCCGGGTGGCCCGCATCTTCAACACCTACGGCCCCGCCATGCGGGAGGACGATGGCCGCGTGGTGAGCAACTTTATCGTCCAGGCCCTGCGCGGGGATCCCCTGACGGTCTATGGGGATGGATCCCAGACCCGCAGCTTTTGCTACATCTCCGACCTGGTGGAAGGCTTGATCCGGCTGATGAACAGCCCCTACCCCGGACCCTTTAACTTGGGCAACCCAGAGGAGTTCACGATCCTGGAGCTGGCCCAGCAGGTGCTCGCCCTCACCGGCAGCCCTTCTCCCATCGTTTACCGGCCTCTGCCGACGGACGATCCCAAGCAGCGGCGGCCCGACATTCGCAAAGCCCGTGCCCTCTTGGGTTGGGAGCCTCGGATCCCGCTGCAAGTTGGGCTGCAACAGACCATCCCTTACTTTCGTCGGCGGCTGGGGCTGGACTAATCATCGGGTGCTCCCGACAACCCCAACCCGTTTGAGAACCCTTTCCGCCTCAGCTCGGTTGACCTGGGTGAATGGCTGCCAGCGGCTCCAGTTGGCGGGCTTGCTGTTGTAGCCGACTCACCAACTGCCGACATACCATTTCAAACAGCTCAAAGCACATGGGATCCGCAATTTGGTAATAAACACTCACCCCCTTGGGCTGACGGCTGACGATCCCTGCCTGGGTCAGGATCTTGAGGTGCTTGGAAACATTGGCCTGGCCCATACCCGTAGCTTCCAAGACTTGGGTGACGTTCTTGGGCCCCGAGCGCAACTGACACAGGATCTGCAGGCGGTTGGGTTCCGCCAAAACCTTGAAGTACTCTGCCACGCTGTCGAGAACCTGCGGCGTCAGGATTGTGCGACACTCATTCACATCCGCTCTGCTCACCGGCTTTCTCCCATCAACAAACCTGCTTGCGCCGTTCGTCAACTTGATTTTAACACTAGATAGTTATATAGTGTTCCTAGAAAGTCCAAGTTCACGTCGGACTTTCGATACCAGACAGGAGGGCACTATGCTATTTCGCCAACTGTTCGACGCAGAAACAAGCACCTACACCTATTTAATCGCGGATCCGGCAACTCGCGAGGCCGCCCTGGTGGATCCGGTACTGGAGCAGGTGGAGCGGGATTTGAAGTTGATTCGGGAATTGGGTCTAACCTTGAAGTACTGCCTGGAAACCCACGTTCACGCGGATCACATCACGGGAACCGGGAAGCTGCGGGAACTGACCGGTTGCCAAGGGGTGGTGCCAGTACAGGCCAAGGCTCAATGTGCAGATCGTTTCATCGGTCATGGGGAAACGCTGCAAGTGGGATCCGTCGTCATTGAAGCCATCGCTACCCTGGGCCACACCGACAGCCACATGACCTACCGCGTGAATGGGGATCGCGTCCTTACCGGAGATGCCCTGCTGATCCGCGGCTGTGGGCGCACGGATTTCCAAAGCGGGGATCCCGGCCTGATGTACGACCATGTTACCCAGCACTTGTTTACGCTGCCCGATGAGACGCTGGTCTATCCTGGCCACGACTATCGCGGGCACACCGTCTCCACCATTGGCGAGGAGAAGCGCTGGAACCCGCGCTTTGTGGATCCGGAAACGGGCAACCTGCGTTCCCGTGAGAGCTTCATTGCCCTGATGAACAGCCTCAACCTGCCCCAGCCCAAGAAGATCCAGGAAGCGGTGCCGGCCAACGAGCAGTGCGGCCAAGTGGCAGCAGCGGTTTAATTCCTTCTGGGCAGTGAGGTGCAGGGTAAGCCCCCGCCGGCTGGGGAGCCCATGTGAAACTCCGATGGTGAGGGCCCGCTGCTCTGGGTAACCTTCTCTCAATTGGCTTGCCAGAAATGGAGAGTTTGAGCGTGGATCGAGAAAGTCTCTATGAGAGCGATTTCTACGCTTGGATCCAGCAACAAGCTCAATTTCTGCGGGATCGGGCCTGGGAGAAGCTGGATCTGCCCAATTTAGTCGAGGAGATTGAATCGTTGGGCAGACAACAGCGGCAGGAACTGCGAAACCGACTTGCAGTTTTGGTTGGGCATCTCCTCAAGTGGGAGTACCAGCCAGAGGGGAGATCCGCAAGCTGGCTCCTCACCCTCCAGCTGCAGCGGCAGGAAGTTCTGGAGCTTCTTGAAGAAAGCCCAAGTCTCAAGCCCTATTTGCCAGAGGCCATCTCCAAGTCTTACTTGGGAGCGCTGAAGCTGGCCCTGGAGGAGACCAAGCTGCCCAGAAAGATTTTCCCCAAAACCTGCCCTTATTCCTCAGAGCAAATCCTGGATAGCCGGTTTTACCCCGGTGAGCCCAGTCATTTGCTTGAGGAGGGGGATTAATCCCAAAAATCGCTGCATTTTGCATTTTAGACAACGCTAGAAGCAAGGAGACAACCATGACCGTAACCCAGCAAAACCCCACGCCTTCTCAGGAACGGGATCCCCGTCTCAAGGAGATCGATGCCCTGACCTTAAAACAGTGGCTGGATCAGGGGCGAGTCCAGCTCATTGATGTGCGGGAGCCGGGAGAATATGCCGATGAGCGGATCCCGGGGGCCATCAACATGCCCCTATCTACCTTTGACCCGGCCAAAGTGCCCGCCTCTACGCCAGAAAAGCCGGTGGTGTTGCACTGCCGCATGGGCAGCCGCTCCATCCGCGCCGGTTGTCAGTTGCTAGACCGCGGCTGGCCGGAGGTGATTAGCCTCAAGGGCGGGATCGAGGCTTGGAAAGCGGCCAAGCTGCCCGTTACCCGCACCCAAAATGCGCCCATCTCCATCATGCGGCAGGTGCAGATTGCAGCGGGATCCCTGGTGCTCACCGGAACCCTTCTGGGGGCCTTTGTCAACCCCTGGTGGCTGCTGCTGAGTGGCTTCGTGGGCGCCGGGCTGGTGTTTGCCGGGATCACCAACACCTGTGGCATGGCTCTGTTGCTGGCTCGCATGCCCTGGAACCGAGGTCAGGCGCTATGAGTGGGATCCCTTCTACTTCCTCTGGGGGGCAAGGGATCCTGGCGCGGTACCTGCCCTTTGCTAAGGAGTCCCTTTGGGTCTTCCACTATCAGCGATCAGATTTGCCGGGAGATCTGATCGCCGGCCTTGTGGTGGCTATTCTGCTGGTGCCTCAGAGCATGGCCTATGCCCTGTTGGCCGGGTTGCCCCCCCAAGTGGGCCTGTACGCCAGTATTTTGCCGGTGATCGTCTATGGACTACTGGGATCCAGCCGCGCCTTGGCGGTAGGGCCAGTGGCCATCATCTCCCTGTTGGTGGCGGCAGGGTTAGAGCCCCTGGCCGGTCGCGTCAGCGGGACGGAGTCCTTGCCGGGCAGCCCGGAGTATGGACAGTTGGCTTTGGGGCTGGCCTTGGAGGTGGGTCTGGTCCAGGGGGCCATGGGGTTGTTGCGGCTGGGGTTTTTGGCCAATTTCTTAAGCCACACGGTGGTGACTGCCTTTGGCAGCGCGGCGGCCTTGATCATCGGCTTCAGCCAGCTCCGCCACCTCCTGGGGGTCAAGATCGCCAATACGGAGTCCTTCTTGCTGTTGGTGCAGCGGCTGTGGCAAAGCCTGGACAAGGTGAACTGGGCAACCTTTGGCCTAGGGCTGCTGGCCGTATCCCTGCTGGTGTACGCTCAGCGAAAGTTGCCCCACCAACTGCGGCGTTGGGGTGTGCCTCCAGGTTGGGCCTTGATTTTGACCAAGGGGGCACCGCTAGCGGCTGTGCTCGTGACCAGCCTGTTGGTCTGGGGCCTAAACCTCTCGGAGAGGGCAGGGGTATCCGTTGTTGGCTCCATTCCTCCCGGGCTGCCCCCTTTGAGCTTCCCCCAGTTGAGCTGGGAGCAGTGGACAGCGCTTCTGCCCACAGCCTTGGCCATCAGCTTGGTGGGCTTCACGGAGAGCTATGCCGTGGGGCAGTCCTTGGCCAGCCAGCGGCGGCAGAAGGTGGATCCCAACCAAGATCTGGTGGCTTTGGGGGCAGCCAACTTGGCAGCAGCCTGCAGTGGCGGCTATCCGGTAACGGGCGGCATTAGCCGGTCGGTGGTGAACTTTCAAGCGGGAGCCAACAGCGGCCTGGCTTCCCTGATCACCGGCCTGTTGGTGGCTTTGACGGTCATCTGGCTGATGCCCCTGTTCACCTTCTTGCCCCAGACCACCCTGGCGGCCATCGTTCTGGTAGCAGTGCTGGCACTGGTGGATTTTCACCCCCTGCTGCAAAGCTGGCGCTACGACCGCGGCGATGCCCTGGTTTGGTTGGTAACCTTTGCCAGTGTGCTGGGGATCGGAGTGGAGCAGGGGATCGGAATAGGGGTGTTAGTCTCCATCCTGCTCTTTCTTTGGCGGGCTAGCCGTCCTCACATTGCCATCGTGGGTCAGGTGCCCGGTACGGAGCACTACCGCAACGTGCAGCGCCATGAGGTGATTACCGATCCCCGTATCTTGGCAGTGCGGGTGGATGAAAGCTTGTTTTTTGCCAACGCAGCCTACTTGCAGGAGTATCTGCTGCGAGAGGTGGCGGCGCGACCCACAGTGGAGCAGGTGCTGCTCGTTGCCAGCGCCATCAACTTCATCGACGGCAGCGCTTTGGAAGTGCTGACCCAGTTGGTGGAACGTTTGCAGCAGGCAGGGGTGGGCTTTGCCATGGCCGAGGTGAAGGGGCCGGTAATGGATCGCCTCCAAAAGGCTGGGTTTGTGGAGAAAGTGGGCGCTGAGCGCTTCTTCCTCTCCACTCACCAGGCGATGCAAGCCCTCGGATCCCAGCAGAGCCTCAGTCAGGTGTCATCTTCCTGATCAGCACAAGGGGGGTTTGTTCAGCGGCATTGCCGGCGGGGTTCTTGCCCAGGGCTTGCTCCACCAGCTCCCGCTCTACGCCGGGGCTGGCTGCCAGGATCTTGACCTGCCCCAGATCGTTGGCATCCACGATGGCCACTTCGTAGCCCGTCTGCCGATGCAGATCCCCCACCAACTTGGCCGGATCCCGCGGCCCCAGCACGATGAACTGGTCATAGGGAGGCAGGGTGCCAGTAACGTCGTCGATGAGATCGGCCTGCTCCCCCGCCAGGGCATAAAAGACCCCCGGGATCCCCAGCAGTTTGGCCAGGGATCCCACCACAAAAGCCCACACCACCCGCCAGGCCCCGGAGCAGTCGATCAAAGTCTGCATCCCGTAGCAGCTTGAAAGACTGGTCTTGGAGGGGAAGAAGTAGCACAGGGTGCGTGCCAGCCAGCCGGGTTGGACTTGGAGAGGATGGCGAAAGTTGCCCTGCACAATGGCCACGGCACTCTCGGAAATAGCCACCACATCCCCAGGCTGGACGTGAGGGCTCACGTACCGCTGCAGCACCTCGGCCAAGTCATCGCTGGGGGTCAGCAGATGGGTGGGAACGGCGGCCCAAAGGAGGGATCCCTGCTGCTGCCAGTTCAGCTCCGGCAAGGGATCCACCTCTTGCAACGGCAGGATGAGATGGCTGGTCTTGAGGGTGCGCCGCTGCCGCCCGTACTGGATGTAGTCCAGCTGGAGCCAGGCCGAGCGCAGATCCGCTAGCCCTTTCCCCTTCAGCTCGATCTCGACTTCTAGGCCAGTCTGGCTCTGGGGGGTGAGGATATAAGCCTGCCAGTAGTTGTCTTGCCGGGGGGGAAGATCCGGATGGCGAGAGCGCAGGCGTAGGCGGGTGTCAATGCCTTCTAGGGATCCGGCGCTGAGCAAATGCAGTCGCGGCTGCACCTGGGCCAAGGTGACCTCAAAGAGGGGGTTGAGGTTGCGGGCCACGAACTCCGCCTGGATAACCCAGTGCTCCAAGGTGTTGCGGCCTATGCCCCAGCCCTTGGGTTCCACCACCAGCTGGTCAGCGGGGCGGGTTTTCAGCCAGTACAGCAACGTTCCCAAGCTGAGCAGCAGCCCGGCCACCACCTGGCTCCAAGCCGAGGGATCCCACAGCCAACGCCAAGCCCCCCATAGGCTGAGTCCTACCCCGGCCAGCACTGTGGCCAACACGCCACGATTCACCATGCTGCTACTTGTTGCCATCGGGATCCCACTCCTCCAAGTCCTTAAACCCTGCTAAAGTCTGCCCCTTTGTCCACCACAACACCCTAGACTACAGGTACGCTCTAGCTCTTCTCCTGAACCCTAGCCATCCTACCGGGAAACCGAAGCAGGCCGTAGCGGGATCCCTACCTAATTTTTAGTCTCAAACAGTTAGCTTACAAATAGATTTCATTTCAGGCTTTTCAGAACACTCTGGGAGTTTCCTATGGCGCACAAACAGCAATTCAAAAGTTTTGCCGACATGATTCAGGGATCCAAAACCCCGATCCTGGTGGATTTTTATGCTTCCTGGTGCGGCCCTTGTCAGGTTATGGCGCAAGTGTTGGAGCAGGTAAAACCTCAGGTGGGGGATGCGGTTACTTTTGTGAAGGTTGACACCGAAAAGTACCCAACCATCGCTGCTCGCTGGGGCATTCAAGCGGTGCCAACGCTGATCCTCTTCAAAGATGGGAAGCCGATTGACCGCATTGAGGGGCTGTTGCAGCCGCGGGCCCTGTTGGAGCGGTTGCGGGCGCAGGTTAACTAAACCTGTAAGCTAGGTGAACTTTTCTGGATCCCCCGTGCAACTGCCGCTTCTGCAGGTTCACCTGCCGGGTGAAGTGCCCTACCGCACTGCCTGGGCTTGGCAGCAGGCAAGACTGGCCCATATGATCCGGGATCCCCAGTTGCCGGACGGATTACTGCTGCTCACCCATCCTGCGGTTTACACCTTGGGGGCAGGAGCCGATCCCAAGTTCCTCAAGAGCTTGGCTGGACAGATAGGATCCCCAGCTGCCCGCCCAGAATTCCTCTCTGGACAAGGGCCAGAAATCCTGCGGGTAGAGCGCGGCGGCGAAGTCACTTACCACGGGCCAGGCCAGTGGGTTGGTTATGCGATCCTCAACCTCAGGCGCCACCGTCTGGATCTCCACTGGTACCTGCGCCAACTGGAGCAGGTGCTTATTGAAACTGTGGCCCACTTTGGCCTGCGGGGGGAGCGGATCCCTGGCCTCACAGGGGTTTGGGTGGAGGGGCGCAAAGTGGCGGCCATCGGCATCAAGGTCTCCCGCTGGGTGACCTACCACGGCTTTGCCCTCAACGTCTGCCCGGATCTAGCTGCCTTCGAGGCCATCGTGCCCTGTGGGATCCCTGATCGCCCGGTGGGATCCCTGGTGCACTTTTGTCCAGAGGTAACGATGGCTGCCGTAGCTCCGGTGCTGGTGGAGTCGTTCTGTCAGGTCTTTGGGCTGCAGGCTCAGGCAGTTTCCCTGGCCGAGTGGTTGGGAGAGCCTCGGCTTTCTGACAAGTTGCTGGGAGAATCAACCGCTCAGACGCCTAAGCGCAAGTGAGGGGAAAGACCAGACAGGTTACCCAACTTCGAGGTGGCCCTAGGTTTAATCCAAGGGCGGCTACTCCACCCCCAACTGGCGCAGCAGTTGCTGCAGGATGGCCTGGTTGGCAAAGTTGCCGCTCTTGGAAAAGAGAGCCAAGGCCTGGCGAAAGTCGGCCATCGCCGCTTCTCGATCCCCCAACTGAAGATAGGCCACCCCGCGGCTAAAGTAGGCTTCTGGGATCCCTGCATTCAACTGAATGGCCCGCTCCGCATCGGCCAGAGCTTCTTCCGGCTGGCGCAACTGGTTGTAGACGTAGCTGCGGTTCACATAGGCCGGCGCATAGGTGGGATCCAACTGCACCGCCCGATCCAGATCCGCCAGGGCAGCCACGGGATCCCCGCGCAGCAACTTGAGGGATCCCTGCCAGTTGAACTCGGAAGCGGTGTTTGGGGCCGAGGTCTTCTCAGGAGGAGGTGGGAAGGCAGGCAAAGAGATGGCAGGGGCAGGAGCGAGGAATGCTGCCAAGAAACCTATCAGAGCTATCCTTCCCCATCGACACTTGATTGTGCTCCGCACCGCTAATGACGTCCTGATACATTCACGCTGAACTCTCCTGAACATGGTTCAGGAAAGAAGCGATCGCATCCTGCCTATCTCTGAGCAGGAAGGCGGTATCCCGCAAAGCCCTGAGGAATACCCCCCGAGCGCTTTCCCCCTTCACTTCCCGGCAACCGTTGCGGTGGACTCAAGGATCAGGGGGAAACTTGGTCTACTATATCCCTCTCAATGACTTTTGCCAAACCGCCTAAAGCTCAGTAAATTCAGCAAAGTTCAGGGTTTTGGGGGTTAGAGGCATGCTCTTCGGATCCCGAACTAGTTCAATATAGACTGTCGGCGAGAGGGGCAACCCCCTGCACTTAACTTGCAAGGGGTGCGGGGAGCTACAAGTTCCGCGCTCTGGCGAGAAAGTCAGGGTCGAGATACCGACTCCTCTGCCAAGTCGTTCTGTGACGCGGGGCAGGAATGCCCAATGGCAAGGTTGGGAGGCCCAAGCTCTATTGGCTAGAGTGAGGGCGGGGGGATGTTACAAGGAAAGCTTCTGGAATAGATGAGCCACCGGCAGGGCAAATCCTGGAATAACCTCTTCACCTTCTAGAAGATCAACCGATTTCAGGAGGCGGTCAGGCTCTTGAGAGCTGCGATACACCAGGACGTAGTGCTCGCTGGGGTGAACCAGCCAAACCAGGCGGCTGCCATTTTCAAAGTACTCCACCAGCTTGTCATGAATTTCTTCAACCGTATTGCGGGGGGAAAGCACTTCAACAGCCAGATCTGGAGCGCCTTCCAAAAATCCTGTGGGCAGTTCAGCCATGCCCTGCAAGCGTTCTTTAGCAAAAAAAGAGATGTCAGGGGAGCGCCAATTTCCACTCTTCATCTTAAAAGCAGTGCTGGAATCTAAAACGATCCCCAGCTTGTTGGACAAAACGTAGGGGGTCAAAGCTGCCAATAGGAGGCTGCAGACATAACCATGGAGTGCCCCCGCGCTTCCCATATCAATTGGCTTCCCATCAACAATCTCGTAGCGATGTCCCTCCCTGGACAACGCCATGAATTCTTCGGCTGTCCAAGCTCTTTTTCCCTGAGTTGGCACAGCTCCGACGGTCATCTGCAAACTCCTTGCTGCTCCTTGGACACCGCAAGCCAAGCCCGCAGGGATCCCCCAGCGGCTTTTCCTCGAGGGGGGACGCCAAAGGCTAAAATAGCCTAGCTCATCCTACTGTACCGACGGAAAAGGCACCTTGATCGAGCGCTACACTCTGCCCGAAATGGGCCAGATTTGGTCCACTGCCCACAAGCTCCAGACCTGGCTGCAGGTGGAGCTGGCTGTCTGTGAAGCGCAAGCGGAGCTGGGGCGGATCCCGCAAGAAGCCCTGCAGGAGATCAGAGCCAAAGCCGCCTTTGACCCGGCGCGGGTTTTGGAAATTGAGGCGGAAGTGAAGCACGATGTTATTGCCTTCTTAACCAACCTCAACGAGCACGTGGGCGAGGCAGGGCGCTACATCCACCTGGGCCTGACCAGCTCGGACGTGTTGGATACCGCTCTGGCCGTGCGGCTTGTGGCCTCGGTGGAGATCTTGCAAGCTCGCCTGGCCGACCTCATCGCTGCTATCCGCGACCAAGCTCGGCAGCACCGCTACACCCTCATGATCGGCCGCACCCACGGTGTTCACGCCGAGCCGATTACCTTTGGCTTTAAGCTGGCAGGGTGGCTGGCCGAGTGCCTGCGCCACCAAGAGCGCCTAGCTCGCCTGCGGGAAGTGGTGGCGGTGGGCAAGATCTCTGGCGCCGTGGGCACCTACGCCAACGTGCCTCCCCAGGTGGAGCAGTTGGCCTGCGCTCGCCTGGGCCTGAAGCCCGATACAGCCTCGACACAGGTAATCTCGCGGGATCGCCACGCTGAATACGTGCAAACCTTGGCTTTGATTGGCTCTTCCCTAGAGCGCTTTGCTACTGAAATCCGCAATCTGCAGCGGACGGACGTGCTGGAGGTGGAAGAATACTTTGCCCCCGGCCAAAAGGGATCCTCTGCTATGCCCCACAAGCGCAACCCCATCAAGGCGGAACAACTGACGGGGCTGGCCCGTCTCCTGCGCGGGTATGCCGTCTCGGCCCTAGAAAACATCCCCCTTTGGCATGAGCGGGACATCTCCCACAGCTCGGTGGAGCGGGTTATCCTGCCCGATGCCTCCATTCTCTGCCACTACCTGCTGGTGAACATGGCCGACCTGGTGCGCCACCTGCAGGTTCACACCGGCAACATGGAGCGCAATCTCAACCTCTACGGCGGCGTCATCTTCAGCCAGCAGGTGCTTCTAGCCTTGGTGGAGAAGGGCCTTAGCCGCGAGGAAGCTTACCGCCTGGTGCAGGAAAATGCTCACCGCGCCTGGAACCAGCCGCAGGGGGACTTTCGCGCCAATCTGCTGGCGGATCCCCGGGTGATGGCTCACCTCAGCGAGGCGGAACTGCAGGACTGCTTTGATCCGCGGCGCCACCTAACCCATTTGGACGAGATCTTTGCCCGCCTGGGCATTTGAGGATCCCCTATGGTTTGGCAGCGGCAGCACGTCTTGGGCTTGGCGGATTTTACTCCCGAAGAATACCAGATGGTTTTGCAGACCAGCGCCAGTTTCCAGGAGGTGTTGACGCGGCGGTTGCCCAAGGTGCCCACCCTGCAGGGGAAGGTGGTGGTGACGCTGTTCTTCGAGCCTTCCACCCGCACTCGTTCCAGTTTTGAGCTGGCGGCCAAGCGCCTTTCGGCCGATGTGCTCAACTTTTCCCCAGGCACCTCTTCCTTGAGCAAAGGGGAGACGCTCTTGGATACGGCCCGCACCTTTCTGGCCATGGGATCCGATCTCTTAGTCGTTCGCCATGCCCAGGCAGGAGTGCCCCAACAGTTGGCTGCCGAGATCGACCGCCGTGGATCCCCTGTGGGCGTTCTCAATGCTGGGGATGGCCTGCACGAACATCCCACTCAAGGCCTGCTGGACTTGTTTACCCTCTGCAGCCATCTGGATCCCCGGCGTCCCCGTCTGGAGTTGCTGCAAGGGATCAAAATCGCCATTGTCGGCGATATTCTCCACTCGCGAGTGGCCCGCTCCGATATCTATGCCTTGGTGGCTGCCGGAGCTGAGGTTCACTTAGCCGGCCCTCCCACCCTGTTGCCCAAGGATTTTGCCCATTTTGTGCCCGGCCACACGCTCCCTGTCCATTGGCAGCTAGAGCCTGCCCTCGAAGGGGCGCGTTTTGTTATCACCCTACGCCTGCAACAGGAGCGCATGGGCGAGTTCCTTCTCCCCAGCTTGCAGGAGTACCATCACTTCTTCGGCCTCACGCGGCAACGACTGCGCCTGTGCCACCCGGATGTCAAGCTTCTGCACCCCGGCCCGGTCAATCGCGGTGTGGAACTCAGCTCCGAGGTGATGGAGGATCCCGGCTTGAACCTGATTGAGCAGCAGGTCACCCACGGCGTGGCGGTGCGCATGGCCCTGCTGTACCTCATGGGGGGCGGGCGGATCCCAGCCTAGAGCCCAGATCTTTCTCTGCTCGGGGAACATGTAGAGCTGCCCCACGTCTGGAGTGTTGAAGTCCATCTCCTAGCTAATTCTCTCTGTCAAAAGTCGGAAGAAGCTCTGGCCAGAGCTTTTCCCGCCCTGCTGAAATCATGTCCAAGCTTGCCGAGAGGGGAGCAACATCTTTGTCTCAAATTTTACACATCTTGGATCTGGATCGAGTTTTTTTGCAGCCGTCCCAGCTTAGCTCTTATTCAAGTTGTGTCCGTTTGATTGGTTTTCAAATGAGATAGAAGTTCAGCAGCTAGACCTTTTCGCGGATCCTGGGCTCCAGGATCCTGATTTTGCTGAAATCCAAACTGGCCAAAACCACCAGATGGAAAATCGAGGTTTGGAAACGAGCCAGCACACTCAAAAAATATCGATTTTTCTCTTGACTTAACCCAAAGTTAACCTTTAGATATCCCTCTGTTAACTTTGAGGTTATAGGGTTGAAAATGTTGATTCGCCACAGATATTACCTATGCGAACCCTGCTTTCTGCTTTCTCCCTCACCGCTCTAACAGTAGGATTTCTAACAGCGACCTCGGCTCAAGCCCAAACCGTGCAAATCTCCGGGGCGGGCGCGACCTTTGCGGCTCCTTTGCTGCAACGTTGGTTTGACGCCTACAACCGCACCGTAGACCCCACTGTGCAAGTCAGCTATCAGTCTGTCGGTAGTGGTGCTGGCCTAGAGCAGGTGATCAATGGCACTGTGGACTTCGGCGCTTCCGAGGCGCCTTTCTCCGGTGCTCGCCTGGAAAGCTTCCGAGCTAAATACGGCTATGAGCCCCTACAGTTGCCTCTGGCGGGAGGGGCCATCGAGTTTGCCTATAACCTGCCCGGCATTGAAGACGGAGAGCTCATCCTGAAGCGGAAAACCTACTGCGGCATCGTGACCGGCGAGATCACTCGCTGGGACGACATTCGCATCAAGGCCGAGAACCCAGGTATAGCAAACAAGCTGCCACCCCTGGACATCACCTGGGTACACCGCTCTGATGGTTCTGGGACTACCTTTGTGTTCACCAACCACATCAGAACTGTTTGCCCTAATTGGACAGCCGGTGCTGGTACTTCTGTCGAGTGGCCTGTTGGCATTGGAGCCCAAGGGAATGAGGGCGTAGCCGCCACCATCAAGCAGGAGCCAGGGGCGATTGGCTACGTGAACCAGTCCTATGCCAAGCTGGAAAAGATGGCCACTGCTCGCTTGGAAAACAAAGCGGGCAACATTGTTAAGTTCTCGACTGAGGCAGCTACCTCGGCGCTTGATGCTCCCATTCCTGATGACTTTGCGCTGTTGGTGCCCGACCCTGAAGGGCCAAATGACTACCCAATCGTGGGCTTGTTCTGGGTGATGCTGTACCGCGAGTATCCCGACCAGGAGAAATTGACCAAGCTGGTGGAGGCTCTGAAGTGGACCCAGGGGCCGGAAGGTCAGGCCATTACCCGCGAGCTGGACTACATCCCCATGCCTGAGGCGGCTATCCAACGGATCTTTGCCGAGCTGGATGCCATCACCGTTAACCCCAATGCGGTGCGATGACCGGGGTGCAGCCTGAACTCCACTAGAGTGGAGCTGGTGGCCGGCTGAGGAGACAGATGAGGCTTTCTCGGTCGGCTGCTGGGCTTACCTTGCACGGTGGGATTTTTAGGAAAGTTTTGAACCGAAGATGATCATGGGAGAGAGGCTATGACTTCAGCGGCTACGGGTTATGGTTCACCACCAAACCCGGATATCGATGTTGACATTGAGAAAAAGGCAAGCCCGTCCCGGGCTGTTGATGTGGGTTTTGTCCGCCTGACGCTGGCCTTGGCGGGGTTTGCCGGCATTATCCTCATCTGGGTGATTCTTCAAACCACCGAAGCGGCTCTGCCGGCGATCCAGCAGTTTGGCTTGGGCTTCCTGGTTACTGCCCGCTGGAACCCGGTGGAAAACATCTACGGGGTGCTACCACAGATTTATGGCAGTTTGGTAACCTCTCTGGTGGCTTTGATTTTTGCCATCCCTCTGGGCATTGGCACTGCCATTTTTTTGACGGAAGGTTTTGCCCCCAAGTGGGTAACGGCGCCGATTGGCTTTGCCATTGAGCTGATCGTGGCCATTCCCAGTGTGGTGCTGGGGCTGTGGGGGATCTTTGTGCTGATTCCAGCAGTGCGGCCCATCTTTCGAGCCATTAACCAGACGCTGGGTTGGATCCCTTTCTTGGGTGGCCCGGCTCCGCGGGGGCCCAGCTTGTTGATAGTGGCTATGGTGCTGGGGATCATGATCTCTCCCATCATCATCTCCATTACCCGCAGTACCTTTGAATCTCTGCCACGCAGCCTAAAAGAGGGGGCTTTGGCTCTGGGGGCAACCCGCTGGGAGACCATCTTAACGGTGATGATCCCTGCCGGCCTGTCGGGTATCGTCAGCTCGATCATGCTGGCGCTGGGACGGGCTTTGGGAGAGACCATGGTAGCGGCCATGCTTTCTGGCAACGCCAACCGCATCAATATCTCCCTAATGCAGCCGGGATCCACCATTACCGCCTTGATTGCTTCTCAGTTTGGGGAGGCAGGACGCTTGCAGGTTTCGGCTCTCATGTATGCCGGCGTGGTGCTGATGGTGCTGACGTTATTGGTCAACATCGTTGCCGAGATCATCATCCGCAAGTTTCAAAACTTGGAGCAGTAACTTGGGAAGCAGAAAGAAGATGAAGGAGCACTGTTATCATGTCCGACTCAGCACAGCTTGCCCCTGAGAAGGTTGACATCGACATTACTCGTGCCGCCATTGCCCCTGTCCGCAATTACACAGGCATTGTCCTAACCCTGCTGAGTGGCCTCTTTGTGGCGGTGATCATAGCTTCCCTATCTTGGGTGCTGTGGGATGTGGGCAAGGAAGGCATCCAGCGGATAAATTGGGATGTCCTCACCCAGACCCGCTACCCTGCCCCTGGCCTGGCGGAAGGGGGCTTTGGTCACGCAATTGTCGGCAGTTTAATGGTGCTGGCTACGGGGGCGGCTTTGAGCTTTCCCTTCGGCATCTTGGCGGCAGTGTACTTGTCCGAATTTGGTCGCGGCACCCGCTTGGCTTATCTGGTTAAGTTTTCCTGCAATGTGCTCACGGGGGTACCGGCCATTCTCTGCGGCCTGTTTGCCTATGCTGTGGTGGTGAGGGGATCCGGCTTTTCGGCTTTCTCGGGAGGGGTGGCTTTTGGCGTGCTGATGCTGCCGATTGTCATCCGCTCCACCGAGGAGGCGTTGCTGCTGGTTTCGCCCGACATGCGCTTGGCTTCCCTTGGCCTGGGCTCAAATCGCTTTCAGACCACAATGCGCGTTGTTTTGCCGGCAGCGGCACCGGCCATCGTAACCGGGCTAATCCTGGCTTTGGCCCGAGCGGCAGGCGAGGCTGCACCTCTGCTCTTTACCGCCTTCAACAACAATTTCTGGTCTACTGATCTCTTTGGCCCGGTGGCTACCTTGCCGGTGATGGTCTACTTTTTCTCCATCATTCCCTACAGGGTGCAGCAGCAGCTGGCTTGGGCGGGCGCTTTGGTTTTGTTAGCCATTGTTTTGGCGGCCAGCTTGACCGCTCGCTTTTTGGTGTACAAGACCAGGAAATAGCCTGAGGATTCTCAACAAAGTCTTGAATCGAACTCTTCGTCGAACTCTAGCTCTTTTTGTGAGTGCTGCCATGCAAACTCAATCTCTTAACCAGACCTCTTACGTTTTCAGGACCGAGAACCTGAATGTCTACTATGGCTCCAATCTGGCGGTAAAAAATGTTACTCTGGACATCCCAGCCCGACAGATTACTGCGTTTATCGGCCCTTCCGGCTGTGGCAAAAGCACGATCCTACGTTGCTTCAACCGCACCAACGATTTGATCCCCGGTGCTCGTGTAGAGGGCAAGCTCACCTACCACGGCAAGGATCTCTACGCCAAAGAGGTCGATCCGGTGGCGGTGCGGCGGCGTATCGGCATGGTCTTCCAAAAACCCAATCCCTTCCCCAAAAGCATTTACGACAACGTGGCCTACGGCCCGCGGGTGCTGGGGATGAAGGTGGACTTGGACGAGGTGGTGGAAACCTCGCTGAAACGGGCTGCCCTCTGGGATGAAGTCAAAGACAAGTTGAAAGAAAATGGTCAGTCGCTGTCGGGAGGGCAGCAGCAGCGCCTGTGTATTGCCCGGGCTCTAGCGGTGAAGCCGGATGTGATTTTGATGGATGAGCCCTGTTCGGCGTTGGATCCCATTTCCACCCGCCGCATTGAGGAGCTGATGAAGGAGCTGGAGGAGGAATATACCATCATCATTGTCACCCACAACATGCAGCAGGCCGGCCGCGTCTCGGATATGACGGCTTTCTTCAGCGTGGAGGTGTCGGGATCCAACCGTGTGGGCGAGCTGATTGAATTTGACAGAACTGAAGTCATCTTCAACAGCCCCACCAAGCAAGCCACAAGAGATTATGTGGAGGGCCGCTTCGGCTAATCGACCTGGCCGGACAGGGATCCTTCCCATACTGTTCTCGGCAAACCCTTTTGCAGGCAATTTCTGCCGATGATGGAGTCTGAAGAACCGTTGCACCCAAATACGGATACCTATGATCGTTGCCGCTCCTGACAAGCTGCAGGCTTTGCGTTCTGACTTAGAGGGTATTGAGATCATCACTGATCCGGCTCAGGTGGCCAAGTTGTCGTTGGATTTTTACCACTACAGCCCCGTGCTGAGCCGACAACTGAGCGACAAGCGGGGAGATGTGGTGGTGCGCCCCGCCGATGAGGCCGAGGTGATGCGGGTGGCGGCGGCCTGTGCCAAGCTGCGGATCCCGGTTACGGTGCGCGGTGCCGGTACCGGTAATTACGGCCAATGTATCCCGCTGGCCGGGGGTGTGATCCTGGACATGGGCAAGCTCAACCAGGTGCTTTGGGCAAAGCCGGGCTTGGCGCGGGTGCAGGCGGGGGCCAAGTTGATGGCCATCGACAAACACACCCGGGAGATGGGCTGGGAGATCCGCATGGCTCCTTCCACCTATCGCACGGCCACCATCGGGGGGTTCATTGCCGGCGGCAGCGGCGGCATTGGCTCTGTGACCTACGGCCAACTGCGGGATCGCGGCAACATCTTGGGTTTGCGGGTGGTCACCCTGGAGGAAGAGCCGCGGGTGCTGGAGCTGCGGGGAGACGAGGTGTTCCAAGTGAGCCATGCCTGGGGCCTGAATGGGATCATCACCGAAGTGGAGATCCCGCTGGCGCCTGCTTATCCTTGGGCGGAGCTGGTGGTGGCCTTTCCCCCTGAAGTGGGCTTTATGCCCTGTGCCCATTTTGGCCAAGCCCTGGGAGATGCCGATGGGATCCTCAAGAAATTGGTCAGCCTGCACGCTTGGCCGATCCCCAGCTACTTTGCACCGCTGCGGGGTCATTTGCCAGAAGGATCCGCTGTGGCCCTGTTGATGGTGGCCGAATGCAGCCTGGAGCCGCTGTTGGAGCTTGTCCGGGAACATGGGGGCCAAGTGGTTTACAACAAAACGGCCCAGGAGGCCAGCAAGGGGATCTCGCTGGGGGAATTTTCTTGGAATCACACCACCTTGCACTGCCGCAGCGTGGATCCCAGCCTGACTTATTTACAATCGGCTTTTCCCGCCGATCGGGAGCTGAAGCTGGTGCAGCACATGTACGAGTATTTTGGCGACGAAGTGCTGATGCACCTGGAGTGGATTCGCATCAACGGGCAAGCTACCCCCGTCGGCCTGCAAATTGTCCGCTTTACCACCGAAGAGCGTCTAAACGAGATCATGCGCTACCACGAAGAGCAGGGAGTATTTATTGCCAACCCCCACACTTTCATCATCGAAGACGGCGGGCGCAAAGTGATGGATCCCCGCCAGATTCGTTTTAAAGAAGAAGTGGATCCCTATGGCCTGCTCAATCCGGGCAAGATGCGCACCTGGCAGAAGCAAGCCTCTGCTTGAGGAAGCGCGGCAATTGGCCTCAGTCTATCTATGTTGTCGGTATTTAATGCATAATCGACTGCCTGTGTGAGGCAAGACCAGGCCAGAACTGTGGGGTCGGTGCTGTGGGAAATGCTGTCCACTGTTAAATGCTTTGTGGTGTCGACTGTCAAACTTCCGGCAGCCAGTCCTCTGCCAGCACCAACTCTGGAGAGTAGGGACAGACATCTGGAAATGTCGAGATTTCTATCCCCGTTTGCCTGGCTGCTTGGCGGCGCGCCCGTTGATAACTCTCTTCAAGTTGCTCTACCAGATAACCTTTTAGGCTAGGGCTATCTTCTATGGCCAATCCGATTTGGGTTCGCGCATCTGTAATGGAATCTAGCCAGCTATCTGAACGGCGCTGAGGTTGATATTGCCACTTGAGTAGATGCAGCAGAAGGCGAGTTAATTGACTGGTAATCCCTCGTCGTTCGCTCTTACCCAAATTCTCAACCTCTTCAATTAAGTGTGTTAGGTCAATTTCATGCCAGCGCCTTTCCCGCAATAGCCGGGTTGTTCGGTCAATCCACAAGTTAAAGTCTGTCGAGTATAGATTGCTCATAGCTTTGTCCTGCTGAAAAATAGGGTCGCGATAATTATGAAATCCAGACTACGTCCTTCTTGAGTTTACTACAATAAAACCTGTAACACCTGAGTTCTCAACCGTCTGGGAGCAGAGTCCTCTGGTGACAAACCTTATCCAGGCAACTCTTTCTATAGTCATTTCGATTTAAAGCAGGACACTGCACCCACACTTAAAGTGCACCGAGCCGGAAGGCTTTTCAAGGACTCCGTCCCGCTGGCGCGATCAGGAGCCCAGGCATCTTACCCTAAACTGAAGCAACTATATTTGACGAATATTTGACGGAGAGTGGATGGAGAGGGTGTCACTGTGGAGAAAGGTTCAAACAAATGCTTTAACTGCCATAGTAGTTGATGGCTAAAGCTCCCACCAGAGTAAGCTGAAAGACCAAGATCACGAAGTAGAAAATGGCGCGGGGCTTGAACAGAGTGAGCATCAAGCCTATGGCTTTCAAGTCTACTATCGGCCCAAACACCATAAAAGCCAACAGGGATCCCGGCGTGAAGGTGGCGGCAAAGGAGAGGGCGAAAAAGGCATCCACCGTCGAGCAGATGGAGATGATCCCGGCCAGGGCCATCATGATCAGGATTGAGAGCAATGCATCTTGGCCATAATCCAGCACAAACGAACGCGGGATCACCGTTTGAATCAGGGCCGCCATCGCCGAGCCCAAGATGAGCACGGATCCCAATTCGCGGATCTCCCTGGCCCAGGTCTGCAGCAGGAGAACTCCTTTTTGTCCCCTGGAGGGAGAAGGCGCAGCGGCCAGAGCAGAGCGATACACATCTTCAGCCGTTTGTAAAGTGGCCAGGGATCCGCCAGAGGCCCCTTGAGCAGGGCTCTGGGATCCAATCCAGAAGGTGCCCCCCTGCAACAACGGCGAGCGGGAGATGTTCTTCGGATCAGCTTCTTGGGAGCAATTGCGCTGCAGCTCCCGCCAGACTGACGGCTGCAATAGAGGCTGGAAATCCTTTTGCAGGCTGAAGATCAAGCCGACGACAACCGCAATGCCGAAGGAAAAGAGAACTCGGTAGATCACCAGCTCCGGCATGGAGCGAAAGGCAATCCAAGTGGAAAAGATCACCACCGGGTTAAACACCGGCGCCGCCAATAAAAAAGCCACCGCCACGTGGGGTGGGATCCCTTTGATCACCAGTTGACGGGCCACCGGCAGGTTGCCGCACTCGCACACCGGGAAAAAGAATCCTAAAGCGCCACCGGCCACCGCGCTGCCGATTTTGCCTTTGGGCAGGAAACGGGCCAACTGGGATCCCTCCACAAACACCGCCAGCAGCCCCGATAGAAACACCCCCAGCAGCAAAAATGGCATTGCCTGCACCACAATGCTCAGAAACAGGGTGAACCCGTCTCGCCAAAGGGGAGAGTCTAAAAGGCTCAACACACCGCCTCACGCACAATTTGGGCCTTACTGAGTTTGGATCCCGGCCCAGCGCCCTGTCAAACGGCTCTCAACCCCGCTCTTCTATAGGGATGTAGCGTTGCTGGCGTTCACCTGTGTACACCTGGGTGGGTCGGAAAAGCCGATTATCGGACAACTGCTCCCGCCAATGGGCCAGCCAACCCGCCGCTCGGGCAATGGCAAACACCGGTGTAAACAAATCTTCTGGGATCCCCAGCTTGGCGTAGACCAACCCTGAGTAGAAGTCCACATTCGGGTAGATCCCCTTCGGCCCTAGCAACTCCTCACACACCCGCTCCACCTCCAGGGCAATGTCGTAGTACTTGTCGTGGCCGTAGCGCTCAAATAGCTCTTCGGCCAGCCGCTGCAGGATAGTGGCCCGCGGATCCTTCACCTTGTAGACTCGGTGCCCCATGCCCATGATGCGCTGTTTTTTGGCCAGTTTCTCCTCGATAAACGAGCGCACATTTTCCACCGAGCCAATTTGCCGCAGCAGCATCATCACCTGTTGGTTGGCCCCCCCGTGCAACAGCCCCGAAAGGGTACCCACCGCCGTGGCCAGGCTGCTGTAGGGGTTAGCCAGCGTGGAAGCGCTCACCAGAAGGGCAAACGTAGAGGCATTGACCGTGTGCTCGGCGTGCAGGATCAGGCAGATGTCAAAAATGCGGGCCAACCAGGGATCCGGCTTCTTGCCCGAGAGCATGTACAGAAAGTTGGAAGCGTGATCCAGACTATCGTCCGGGGGAATGGGATCGTTGCCCTGTCGCATCTGGTGGAACATGGCCACCATGGTCGGCAGCTTGGAGAGCAAGCGGGTGACGGTGCCGAACACATAGTCGGGATCCATCTCCCGCAGCGGGTAAAACAGCCCCAAGCCCGCCACACAGGTTTGCAGAGCATCCATCGGGTGGCCCGACTCCGGAAACGACTTGATCATGTCGCGGATGCGGTATTTCACCCGTCGATGACTGCGGATCGCCTGGTCAAAATTGTCCAGCTCCGACTGGGTCGGCAGCTTGCCAAAGATCAGCAAGTAGGCTGTCTCCAGAAAGGTACTGTGGGCGGTTAATTCCTCGATGGGGATGCCCCGATATTCCAGGATCCCCGCCTGGCCATCCACAAAACTAATGTTGGAGCGTGTGGCCGGAACGCCTTCCAAGCCTGGTCTGTATTCGCCATCCGCCATGGTCGGATCCTTAGAGCAAGTATTTCCTAGATAATGATGAATCAATAATGATGAATCAAGGGTTGCCAAAGGTGCCTGGAACCCAACCCCTTGCTCCCCTCGGGCAGTACTGACCCCGCTTCGCTACAGTAAAGCAAAGTTTGGATCCCTTTAGCCAAATGCTGCCCCTGTCATCCTTCACAGAGAGCTGGGCTGGGATCCGCCTTCTATCTTGCAACAGCTCCCGCTGCCCGATGCAAAAATTGTTGCTATGGTGAGAACTGCGCCCGGCTTGAGGGATCTTGGCGCTTGCCGGAGCCGTGAAAGTTCGCTCCCCCGCTTGGAGATCGGCATCGATGTCGGATACTGCTCAAACTCACCTTGGCTCCAGCCCAGTGCAAGGACTGGAGTACGTGGTGCTGGGAGTGGCCACTTGCTTCCAGCAGGATCAGGAAGGTCGCCTGGTAGAGGTTTTGGTGGCCGAGCCGGTGCCTGCTGCCGATTTGGACTGCCTAGCCCAAGAACGCCGCAGCACTTCCTATGTTCTCCTCTACGCCACAACCTACGCCGAGATCGTGAACAACGGGATCCCAACTTTGCCTGCCGATGTTTTCCCGCCAGGGGTGTTGTTGGGAGAAGACTTCGTGGAACGGGTGCAGGCAGCGGCCCGCACCTATCGCAGCAAGCCCCAGTTTCGCCATATCCCCCTGCACCAAACCTGCACTCCAGAGCGGGGGGTGTTTAAGCTCAATCACAGCGTTGAGCCCCGGCGGATCCTCAACGCGGTTGTGGAGGTGAAGGATGCCGACAACATCAAACAGCACCCCCACACCCATCAACGGCTCTGACTCACTGGGCTGTACGGGTCAGACGTGCCCTGGAAAGCAGGTTGAACCGCCACTCTGGGCTAGGCTTCGGGATCCCTCTACCCTTCTGGAGCAGGTACGCAGCGGTCAGGTTTGGCTGGTTAAGGGAATGGGATCCCATGGGCTGTTGCTGGAGAAAGCTCATATTGTCGAGCTGCTGGAGTTTGGTGCAGCCGTTGGCCTGGCCATCGATCGCGATTGCCGAGCGGTTTTGCCGATCGCGTAAGCGGGACGGAGTCCTTTTGGCCAAGTGTATCTGCAGGCCCCTGCCACTTTTTTGGAGCGTCAGCAGTTTGGGCCGGCGTTGCTTGCTTCTGTGCCGGACGAATGGCTAGGACGGTTGGTGGGGGTGTCGGGAGATCTGATCCAACGTTGCCGCCAAGAAATGAGGATCCCTGCTGGCGCTTTGGGCTGCAGAGAGCAAGATTGAGACGGGGGGAGCCCAAGAGAGAAACTCGAGCGCTTGTTTCACCAAAAGACAAGCTGCTGCCGCCTCAACCCCAGCAAAAGGACGGCAAAACACTTGGTCAAAGGAATTGGTGGCTTTCCGGCTGCAACACTATCTCGCTCGGTACAGCACCAGCGGGCGCTGTAAGGGCAAAGCAGATGGCTTCCGCAGCCGTGGCAGGGCTGAGCATCTTGTCTCGTTGCACCTTCAGGCTGATGGGATCCCAGAAGGGTGAGTCGATGCCCCCGAAGTAAAACAGCGTAAATCTGACCCCAAAGCGCTTCAGCTCATCGGCCATGCACTTGCTAAACCCGACCACCCCAAACTTGGCCGCACAGTAAGCAGAGGCCATCGCCATGGGATAACGTCCAAGGACGCCGGGAAAATTGAGGATGTGGCCGGATTTTTGCTCCCGCATGGGGTTGGCAGCCAGTTGGCTGGTGTAGAAGCTGCCCTTCAGGTTGACCGCCAGCATTCGCTCCAGGTCTGCGGGGGTTAGCTGGGGAGCAGGCTTCAGGATCCCGGCCCCGGCCAGGTTAATCAGCACGTCAATGCGCCCATGCTTTTGCACCGTTTGGTTGACCAGGGCCTCTACCTGGGCATAGTCCGTCACATCAGTGGGGATCCCCAATCCAGAGGCAGCCCCCAGAGAGAGCGATTTCTCCACCAGAGTTCGCAGAGGCTCCTCTCGCCGAGCGGCCAACACCAGATGGGATCCGGCCTGAGCCAGCATGGGCACCAGGACGCTGCCGATACCCCCTGTTGCCCCTGTGATCAAAATAACTGCCTGCGATAGCGGAGAAGACACGTTACGTTTCTTAAACTCTTTTTCCCATCATACACAGGGATCCCGACAAGCCAGTCACAGCCCCACTGGATCCCTCGACAGAGGTCATCTGAGCGATGGGGAAGACAGAAAGGGCTGGCACAGCCACAACCCACTGAACCCCAAAGTCAGCAGAGTGAGGGGCAGGCCAAAGCGCAGATGTTCCCCAAACGAAAGCACGTAGCCTTTTTTGGCCGCTGCCTCGACTGTGATCAAATTGGCCACCGCCCCAAATAGAGTCAAATTGCCCGCCAAAGTGGAGCCGGCAGCCAGCAACAGCCAAGCGGTGGTCTCCTGTCGGGGCAGGAACGATTGCAGCAACAGCACCGCCGGCACATTGGAGATGAGGTTGGATAAAACGGCCACACTACTCAGCAGGGCAAGAGGGGATCCCGCCAGACTCTCTGCCAAGGATCCCAAGCCCATCCCCCAAGCAGTGGCCAGCTCTCCCGTTGCCCGCGTCAGGATAAATAGCCCGGAAAACATCACCAGCAGATTCCAGTCCACCTGCCCCAAAAATCGCTCCGGCTTCAGCCTGCGGGTAATCAACAACAGGGCCGCCGCCACCAAGGCCGATTCTGCCAAGGGAAGTCCGGCTACAAAGGCCACAAACAGCCCCCCCGTAATCACCACGCTCTTGCGCAACAGGGGCGGATAGAGCCGCAGCGGTAGCCAAGGCACCTGGGCAAAGGGTTTCAACGAGCGCACCTCAGGGTAGTACAACCACAGCAACCCCACTTCCAGCAGCAGCCCCACCACGGCAATGGGGGTCATCTGGGCAGCAAACTCCAGATAGCCGATCCCAGAGAAGGAGCCGATCAGGATATTCTGCGGGTTGCCGCTCAGGGTGGCGACGGATCCCAGGTTGGTGGCTGCCGCCAAGCCCAGCAGATAGGGAATCGGGTTTAACCCCAGCACCGTTGTGACCTGCAAAGTCAGGGGAGTAAACACGAGCGCCAGCGTGTCGTTGAGCAGGAAAGCCGAGAGCAGCCCGCTGCCGAACACCAGCATGATCAACAGGCCAAAGGGGCTGCGGCTCACCCGAATCAAGCCCAGCAAAGCCAACTGAAAAGCCCCCCCATAGGACAAGCTGGCATTTACCACCATCATGCTCAGGAGAAACACAATCGTGGTCGGGTCAATGGCTTCCCAAGCCTGCCGTAGCGACAAGGTCCCCAAGCCGATCAACAGGGCGGATCCCACCAGGGCGATGGTGGCCCGGTTCATACGCAACCTAGGCAGGGATCCCAGTCCCAACCCGACATAGCTCAAACCCAACACCAACCAAGACAGTCCCTGCACCCCCCGATCCCTCCCGCACTTCTTTCAGGATCCCTGATGGGTTCAGCCAATGGCAAAGGCTGGAGTTGAAACAGGCCCAACATTCCCGATACTCAATGAAGTCACAAATAAGTCACAAGAACCAATCATGGTCAGAAACCTTTCGGGATAGTCCAAAAGCTCCGCTGGATCAGCGCGTTTGCCTCGGCGAGCTGCAGACCGAGCAGAGGTGGCGAGAATATCCAAGGTCTGGCCATCGTTCGTAGGATAATGGGAGCCCGTAGGCACTAACCCGCAAACATTGAGTTACCCACCGTTCACTGAGGAGTTGTCCCCTTGGTCAAAGAACGCGTAGAGGTGATCGTCCCGGCCACCACCGCCAACTTGGGGCCAGGGTTCGACTGCATCGGTGCAGCCCTAGAGCTCTACAATCACTTCCATTTTCGCGAGATCCCTTCCGGCCTCAGCATCCACTACCGTGGCAGCGACCACATCAGCCAAAGCAAGGACAACCTGGTGTACCGGGCTTTTTGCCGCGCCTTTGAGTTGCTGAGTAAGCCTGTGCCGGGGGTAGAAATCGAAATTACCCTCAACGTGCCCCTGGCGCGGGGGTTGGGCAGTTCTGCCACCGCCATTGTCGGCGGCTTGCTGGGGGCCAATGCCATTGGAGCACTCAACTTAGCTCCCGAAACCCTTCTACAACTGGCTATTGCCTTGGAGGGCCACCCAGACAATGTGGTGCCCGCCCTGCAGGGCAGTTGTCAGCTTTGTGTGCAGGGACAGCAGGGGCAATGGGTGTTTTGTCCCGTGGAGTGGCATGAGAGCATTGGCATCCTGGCCGTAGTGCCCAACTTTAAGCTTTCCACCCAAGCGGCCCGCGAGATCCTGCCCAAATCCGTCAGCTTGGCGGATGCAGTTTTTTCCAGCAGCCATCTGGGCCTACTCATCCGCAGCCTGCAGTCGGGGCGGGTGGACTGGCTGAAGGTGGCCCTGCAGGATCGGCTGCACCAGCCGGCGCGTATGGAGCTGATCACCGGGTTCAAAACGGTTCAAGCTGCAGCCATGGCTGCCGGAGCCTATGGAGTGGTGATCAGCGGAGCCGGCCCCACTCTTCTGGCCCTCTGTGCTCCCGAGAATCGGGAACGGGTGGGATCCGCGATGGTCAGCGCTTGGGCGCAGTTGGATATTGAAGCGGAGGCCAAACTGCTCAACCTGGACCGGCAGGGAGGACGGGTGGTGATCCACTCCCAGCCGTCTGGATAGGAAACTCCCTCTCCAGTCGGGGAGCTACCCTGCTGCCGGGAAGCCATCTTGCAGCAGCAACACCAAGGGCGGAAGAAATAGCCAAGCCGCCACCATCAAGGACGCCACTGCCGCCATCAACACCGCTGCCGCCGCGCAATCTTTGGCGATCTCGGCCAGGAGATGGTACTTGCTGCCCAGGGTGAGATCCACCACTGCTTCCAGAGCGGTATTCACCAGCTCCAGCGCCATCACCAAGCCGCTGGTCAGGCTGATCAGGGCCATTTCCAGGGCGCTCAGCCGCAGGCCCAGCCCAAGGCCAAAGGCCATCACCGCCATCACCATGTGAATGCGGAAGTTGCGCTGAGTGCAGATGGCATAGACCAAGCCCTTGCCCGCGTAGTAGAAACTTTTGCCCAAGTTGTCGGCCACTTGCCAAGAGGGGGGGCGTCGCCAGGGATCCCTTCCCAAAGGCTCGGCAGTTGCTGCGGGATCGGCCTCAGAGATAGGCGCTGGGTCTACACCGGTGGGCCCGGAATGGACGCGCCGCCGGAACACCGCCAGGCGAGAACGCTCCGGCAACCGACTAGGGCTGTTGGCCATGGGCCACCTCCCCATCCAGTTGGATGGCTGCGAGCAACTGTCGCTGTTGCTGCAACATGCGCTGCAGGGACAGTTCATCCGGGTGATCCCACCCCAGCAGATGGAGCAACCCGTGGCTGGCCAACCAGGCCAACTCTTGCGAAAGACGATGCCCCTGCGCCTTGGCTTGTGCGCGGGCGGTGGGCACCGAAATCACAACATCCCCCAGCAGGCGTACCCCCGTTACGTCTTGGATCTCAAAGGGGGCAAACATCTCCTGCGCGGCAAAGGCCAACACATCGGTGGGCTCGTCGAGATGGCGAAACTCGCGGTTGAGCTGGCGGATGTGTTCATCGGAAGTGAGGCAAAGGCTGAGCTCGCATGGCTCCTGGACTCCCAGCTCTTTCAGCCAGATCTCGAACCAATGACGCCAAGTGGCTTCTTCAACCGGGCTGGGGATGTTGAATTGCAGATAGAGATCTAGAGATCCATCCATGCGGGCCTCACTCACACCACGCCCCTTATTCTACTGGTTTGCCCAGATTGGGCCAGGTTTTGCTTCTCTGCTCCGCAAGCTGCTGCAGCACCTGTCGCAGTCGATTCTCCAGCTCATGGCAGCCCGAATGCAAATCCTCTGGCGGGAACAGATCTCCGGCAACGCCGACCGCCCAGGCCCCTGCTTGCAGGTATTCCGCTGCCTTGGCCAAGGTGACTCCCCCGGTGGGGATCAACGGCAGGGATCCCAGCACCGATTGTAGATGGCGCAGGTAGCGGGATCCCCCCATGCTCTCCACTGGAAACACCTTTACTGCCGTTGCCCCCGCCTGCCACGCCCTCCAGATCTCGCTGGGGGTGAGGGCACCGGGCACGATGGGCAGCCCTACTTCCTGACCCCAACGGATGACTTGCTCATCGGTGAAGGGGCAAACGCAAAACTGGGCTCCTGCCTGCCAAGCCTGCTCCGCCATCTGTCGATTGAGAACAGTGCCCACCCCTATCCAACACTGCGGGTGGTCTTGCCGCAGTTGGGCAATCAACTCCAGGTATTGGGGAACTTGCGTGGTGATTTCAATGTGGCGGATCCCGGCCCGGATGGCCAGCATGGATCCCTCTAGGGCCTGGGCTGGGCTGGCACAGAGGCGGATCACCGCGATCAGCGGCTGCTGCCACAGATGGAGTAGCCAGGGGTGCTGTGACCCTTTCCCGAAACCGCACTCAAAATCCTCGAATACCATCTGTGGGGAAATACCCTCTCATCGGTTTCTCATCTTTGCCAGATGTTGAGGTCGCTGTCGCTCGCCGGTGGGTTGGGCTGCCCACCATCAGACCCATGAGATCCAAAGGTTAGTACGAGCCTAACAGCGGTGTGGTTATTTCAAACAGGTTTGAGACAGTTCCCGGTTGCCCCTCGCCCCTAACCCTTCTTTCCCTGGGAGAGGAAAGTCAAAACAAAGAAACGAATAGTTTCACTGCTCCTGAGAGTGACGCCGCTGTGTCGCCAGGGTCTTTTTCTTATGTCCTGTCGCTTCTTTCTATTTCTTGTCAAGCAGCCATAACCGGCAATAGCCAGCTCAGGCCCGATTCAGATCCGTGGGGATCTTTGTATCCTTAGGGTCGATGGGTCAGTTGCAGAGGGTGTGAGGAGTGACGAGTCTGAGTCGTGGGGCACGCAGACTGAAAGTGTGGGTGATGCTTGGATTGCTCACCCTCTTGCTGTTGGGGGGACTGGGGGGGGTTGCCCCGTCTCAGGCGCAGAATGTCAACCAATTGCAACAGCGGCAGCAGCAGATCCAGCACCAAATCCAGAGCACTCAGCGCCGCCTGGGAGAACTGCGCCAGGCAGAAGAAGAGGCCCGCCGCCGCATGGGATCCCTGCAGCAAAACATTCGACAGACCGAATCCAGCCTTCGCGACAATCAGTATCGTCTGGAACAAGCCCAGAAAGCCCTGGAGCAAGCTCAAAAGGAGCTACAGGAGCTGGAAGACCGCCTGAGACGGCAGCAACAGGGCACGGCTGCCCGTTTGCGCTACATGCAGCGACAGGGGGCCGAACATTGGTGGGCTTTGCTGCTCACCAGCCGTGACTTAAACGAGTTTTTCGACCGCCGCCACCAACTGCAACTGTTGATCGAGGCGGATCGGCAGTTGATCCAAGAGCTGCAAGCAATGGCCAAGGAGGTGGATCAACAGCGCATTGCCCTGGAGATGCAGCGCAACGAGATTTCCTTGATTTTGCAGGAGCTGGCCGCCCAGAAGAATCAACTGCAGCAGCAGGCTGCCGCCCAAGAGCAACTGGTGGGCCGCTTGGCCAACGAACGCGCGGCCTATGAAGCAGCCCAACGGCGGCTGGAAGCCGATTCCCAACAGTTGACTCTCCTCATCCAGCAACTGATCGCCCAGCAGGCCCAACAGCAGGGGGGCAGGGATCCCGTTCAAGGGACAGGCCGATTCATTGCTCCGGTGCGCGGGCCGATCACCAGCGGCTTTGGCTGGCGGGTTCACCCCATCTACCGCAGTCGCCGCTTTCATGCGGGGATCGATTTTGGTGTGCCCACCGGCACTGCGGTGAGAGCCTCTGACCGGGGCACCGTCATCTACGCCGGCTGGTACGGCGGCTATGGCTACACGGTGATTGTGAATCACGGGGGCGGCATCACCACCCTGTACGCCCACAACAGCCGCGTTGCCGTTGGGGTAGGCCAGCAGGTACAGCGGGGGCAAGCAATTGCTGCTTCCGGCTCCACCGGCCTCTCCACGGGGCCCCATGTTCACTTTGAAGTGCGCGTCAATGGCCAACCGGTGGATCCCCGCCGCTACCTGTGAAGCAAAGCCTCCGCCGCCACCGGCCTCAGGGATCCCGCCTGCAATGTCCACCGCACATCGGCAATGGAGGACAGCTCCTCCAGGTCGTGGGAAACCACCAACACCGTCCAGGTGGACTTTAGCCGAGCCAACAGCTCGATCAACTGCCGTCGCACCGACCAATCCAATCCTGCCGTCGGCTCATCCAGCAACAGCAAAAACGGGCCACGGATCAACTGGACGGCCAGGGCCAAGCGCCGCTGTTGCCCGCCGCTGAGGCGGTTTGGGGAGGTATGTAGAGGGATCCCTTCCAATCCCACCTGTCTGAGGGCGTTTTCGATCTCTTTTCTCTGTAGCTCTGGATAACCAAAGCGCATTTCCTCCAGCACCGTCAAGCCGCAAAAGTGCCGCTCTGGAAACTGAAACACCAACCCCGCCATGCTGCGCAAGCGGTTGGGGGAAAGTTCTGCCCCTCCCCAGGTAATCCGTCCTTGGGTGGGCCGCGCCAAGCCAGCCAAAATCTCCAGCAGGGTGCTCTTACCTGCCCCACTTTTGCCCACGATCAGCCCCAACTGGTTCAGGCCCAACTCAAAGGAAAGATCGTTGAGAATGGGCTGGGAAACGCCTGCCGGATGGTAGGAAAGATGCTGAACTTGCAACATGGGGGGCAAAAGAGGGGGATGCTGTCGTTATTTTGGCACCGGAAGATCCCCGCGCGACAGCTATGGCCCTTCTTCAGCGGGAAGGTCGAAGCTTGGGAAACACCTCTATCCGGAGGAGCAGATTAAGCTAGCCTGAAGGTAGGGTAAATTATCGCTCTGGTTATCCTGATGGCGCAGCCTTCTTCTGCAGATTCTCCTTCGGTTGGGGCGGGATCCCCCCCCCAGCTGAGTTACACCCGCCTGGCCATGCGCAACATGGTGCGCAAAGGCAAGACTTCCCTGCTTCACTTCACCCTGACAGCGGTGGGGTTGGTGGCCCTGCTGGTGGGGCTGGCCTACCTGTTTCACTAAGTTCTGTTAAGTTCCGTGGGCGGGTTCTGGCCATACTCTCCTGCGGCTGTTCCTCGGCCGGGAAAGATACACGCTGAGGGGTCTTTCTTGTTACACTCCATGTCCCTTTTTAAGCTTTTCCCAAGGTTAGTGTTAGGAAGGAACAAGCAGCAATGGCTCCTACGGTTAGACCTACGGTCCGCTTCCGCGAACGAGCGCACGGCAATCCCGGCTGCTGAAACGCCAACCTTTGGCTTTTGGATTTTGGCCTATGCAAACTTCGCCAGACCTCACCTCCGCTCGTTCTGTCATTCGCCTGCTGCTGTTCGCCAAGAGTCGAGCTGTTGTTGCCGAGCTTGAGGAGCATCTGCGCCAGCACATCCAGGGGTTGCCCGGCCAATACCCTGCTCAACTGGAAGTGGTGCCGCTGGAGGAGCACCCCTACCTGGCAGAGCATTACAAGCTGGTGGCCACTCCGGCTCTGGTCAAGGCTGAGCCCTTGCCCGCTCAAGTTTTGGCGGGCGCAGACTTGGCGACGCAGTTGGAAGTGTGGTGGCCTCGTTGGCAAGGCCAAGCGGCTTTGGCCGCCCATCAAGAAGGAGCAGGACGGGATCCCGCCTCCCCTCCGACCACCGAGGCGCTGTTGCAAATGTCGGAAGAGGTGTTTTTGCTGCGGCAGGAGCGGGCCCAATTGCGGGAGCAGTTGGACTTCAAAGATCGCGTTCTGGCCATGCTGGTGCATGATTTGCGCAGCCCCCTGACGGCCACGGCTCTGGCGGTCGAAACCCTGCAGCAGGGGCGGGAGGGATCCCTGGACAAAGCCCTGGAGCGGCAGTTGTTCGATCACGCCCGCCAGCAACTGCGCAAGATGGACAGCATGATCACCGATATCCTGGAGTCGGCCCGTGGCGCTGCCTCGGAGCTGAGGATTCGAGCCGTAGAAACCCAGTTGCCCGGCTTGTGTCAGGCGGTGATCGAGGAGCTATGGCCGCGCATTCAAAGCAAGCGGCTGCAGTTTCAAGCGGATATTCCCGTGGATCTGCCCTCTGTTCACGTGGATCCCGACAAGATCCGCCAAGTTCTGTTCAACCTGCTGGACAACGCCATCAAGTACACCCCTGCCGAGGGATCCATCCGCCTCGATGTCCTCCATCGCACCAGCCAAAAGGTGCAGGTGACCGTCAGCGATACTGGCCCTGGGATCCCGGAAGCCGACCAAGAGAGCATCTTCTCCGATTCCGTCCGCCTGTCCCGGGATCAGCAGCAGGAGGGCTATGGCATCGGCCTTTCCCTCTGCCGACGGATCGTGCGCGCTCACTACGGCCAGATTTGGGTGGAGTCTTCCTTGGGCAAAGGCAGCAGCTTTCATTTCACTTTGCCCGTGTATCGGCTCTGCAAGGGCTAGCCGGGAGCTGGCTCCCCATGGGTGTGAGCCCCCTCAGAGAGAACAGATCTGACGGTTTTCCTGGACTTGGCAAAAGCGCTCCGCGCCGCTTCCGCGACTATTCCCAGCCCCTCTTCCAGAGGGAAAGGGGGGTCACGGATCAACCTAAGTTTTTAAAACGACTCCGAGTGGATGCTCTGGCAACAGGGACTCATCCTGCCTTTGGCGGGGTTGTTGCTAGGCTTCGTGTCGCGAGGACGGTTTGATGGGCGTTTTGCAATCTAGGTCAGGGCAGGTTGGCCAATTTGTGGGTTTAATGTGGGTTTAATTAAGCCAAGCTCACCGGAGTGGAGTCGGTGAAACTGCCAGCAGTGTCTGTCAGAAGTATGGTGTTAAGGCAATCGTTCTTATGACCAGAGCAAGGGAGAGGAAAGGCACCGATCCATCCGCGCTAGCGGGCCGTAGGCCTTTGCCAGAGAAGTCGCGGGATCCCCGCCGCCCTCCACAACCTGCCAAGAACGCCGTCCCGCCTCCAGAGGGGTCAAAGCTGCGAACGGGATCTGGTCGCCTGCTTCCTGCCCCCAGGGGATCCCTATTGGTTTCCCCTCCTCAACCGCTGCGTCTTGCTCGCCAGAAAGCCATTGCTCGTCTGCGCCAACGGGCTGCCCAGCCCCGCCGCTTGAGACGTTCTCCATCTCTCGGGCAAGTGTTGCTCAGGGGACTGAGCTTAAGTCTCATCCTGGGCCTGACGATGGCGGGCCTCTCGCAACTGCTGCAATCGACCACCGCTGGCCGGACAGAACAGTCCACGACGCAGCTTGGGGATCCTCCCCCGTCGGCATTCCCGAGTAACATTCTGCGGGGAGAAGCGATCCCGGCTTTGCAGGAGCGCTTGGCCGCTTTGGCCGACCAACCGGGTTTGACGGCAGGGGCTCTGTTCTGGGAGGTGGAAACCGGCGCCTTTGCCGGGGTTAGGCCGGATCAGGCTTTTCCTGCCGCCAGCGTGATCAAGATCCCCATTCTCTTGGCTTTTTTCCAGGCTGTGGAAACCGGACAGGTGCGGCTGGATGAACAGCTCACTCTGCGGGAAGATCTCAAGGGAGGGGGAGCTGGTGTGTTGCAAACCCGACCCCTCGGATCCCAGGTTTCTGCTTTGGAAGCGGCCACCCTGATGATCACCCTCAGCGACAACTTCGCCACCAACCTGATCATCGATCGCCTGGGTGGGCAGGAGGCTCTCAACCAAAAATTTCGCCAGTGGGGGCTACAACACACGCAAATTTCATGGTGGCTACCGGATCTGGAAGGCACCAACACCAGCAGCCCGCGCGACATGGTTTGGTTGCTCAGCCAGGTGGAACAGGGGCGCATGCTCAGCCGCCGCAGCCGCGACCGTTTTCTGGACATTCTCTGGCGCACCCAACGGCCCTCCTATTTCCGGCCCAACTTGGGTCAAGAGGTGCGCATTGCCCACAAAACGGGAACCTTGAGCTCCGTGGTGGGGGATGCCGGGATCCTGGATTTGCCCAACGGGCGGCGCTATGTGGCGGCGGTGTGGGTGAAGCGAGAAACCCCCAACGATCCCAGAGCCGAAGGGCTGATCGCCAGCTTGTCGCAAGCAGCCTATGAGTTCTGGTCTGCTCCCGAGGATCCAACGGCCAAGGACTCCATGGGCAGCCTGGAACGCTAAGTCTTCCACTCCACAAATCTTTCCATATTGCTACGCAACGCTTACGCGAACGCAGTAGCAGTGCGGAGCACTATTCCAGGCAGAGCACAAATGCCAGAGTGGAGAAACAGGCGTTGAGGGAAAACGATATTGCTACGCAACGCTTACGCGAAGGGGCACCTGGTCAGCATCAACCCCGCCACCGGAGAGGAATTGGCTCGCTACCCCGTTTTCGACGCTGGGCAGATCCAAAGCTGTATCGCCCAAGCCCACGAGCGGTTTCAGAGCTATCGTCGGATCCCGTTTGCTCAACGATCCGCCTGGCTGAAGCGGGTGGCAGAGATCTTGGAGGAGCGCAAAGCGGAGTTTGGCCGCCTAATCAGCTTGGAGATGGGCAAAACCTTGGCCTCTGCCGTTGCCGAAGTGGAAAAATCCGCTTGGGTTTGTCGCTACTATGCCGAGGAGGCAGAGGGATTCTTGACCGAGCGCTCCATATTGCTACGCAACGCTTACGCGAACGCCAGCGATGCCAGCCGCAGCGGGATCCGCTACCAGCCGCTGGGGGTGATTTTGGCGGTGATGCCCTGGAACTTTCCCTTTTGGCAGGTGTTTCGCTGTGCCGCCCCAGCCCTGATGGCGGGCAACACCCTCTTGCTGAAACATGCTTCCAACGTGCCCCAATCGGCTTTGACCCTAGAGCAGATCTTTCGGGAGGGGGGATTTCCGCCAGGGGTCTTTCAAACCCTGCTGATCACAGCAGCCCAGGTGGCAGAGGTGGTGGCGGATGAACGGGTGCGGGGGGCCGCCCTCACCGGGAGCGAAGCCGCCGGCTCCAGCCTGGCCCGTTTGGCCGGTCAATATCTGAAAAAAACGGTGTTGGAACTGGGAGGGAGCGATCCCTTCATCGTGCTGCCCAGCGCCGATCTGGAGGCAGCAGTCGCCACAGCGGTCACGGCCCGTCTGATCAACAACGGCCAATCCTGCATTGCCGCCAAACGATTTATCCTACACAGGGCTATCGCCGAACCTTTCACGGCTGCCATGACGGAGCGATTTCGCCAGCTCAAGGTGGGGGATCCCTTGGATCCGCAAACGGACGTGGGGCCTCTGGCTACCCCCAGCATCCTGCAAGAGGTGGACGGACAGGTGCAGGCTTTGGTGCAAGCAGGAGCCAAAGTTCACATCGGTGGCTCCCCCTGGGGAGGAAATTTTTACCCGCCCACGATCCTGAGCGACATCCCCCCGGATCATCCGGTGGCCCACCAGGAGGTGTTTGGGCCGGTGGCGCTGCTGTTCACCGTCCCGGATGTGTCGGCAGCCATTGAGCTGGCCAACAACACGCCCTTTGGCCTGGGTGCCAGCGCCTGGACAACCGATCCAGAGGAACAAGAGCGCCTGCTGGAGGAGCTGGAGGCGGGATCCGTGTTCATCAATGGCATGGTCAAGTCCGACCCGCGCCTTCCCTTCGGTGGCATCAAACGCTCAGGATATGGACGGGAACTGAGTCGGGAAGGGATCCTGGAATTTGTAAATGTCAAAACCTTTTGGGTGAAGTGATGGCGGAGACTCCTCAAAGGGATCCCCAGCCGGCGACGGATCCTGTAATCAAGCTGGATCAATTCCTCAAGCTGGCGGGGGTTGTTCCCACCGGCGGGCAGGCCAAGCAGCTCATCCAAGCGGGGCAAGTGCGGGTGAATGGTGAGGTGGAAACCCGGCGGGGACGCAAGCTGCGCCCTGGGGATGAAGTGGCCGTGGGAGGTGGAGTTTGGCGAGTGCGCCTGGATAAGACCCCAAAGTCAGATCGGTGAACGGGTCAGTGCAACCGGATCAAAAGAAGCATGGCCAAGGCCCCGATTCCCCCTGCCACCGCAAACTGCCATTCCAGCCCCCACAGCAGGCAGGCAACTCCGGCCAGGATCTGGATCCCACCGGTCATCCAGTAGGGGAGGCGCGGCGGATCCACCAAGCCGTTGAGCCAGTGACCCAGCCCCATTTGCCACAGCCAGAACACCCCCAAATACTGGCCCAAGGCTGCCAAAGGGGTACGTCCGACAAAGGGCAGCACCGAGAGGATCATGCCCTGGGCGATCACCAGCGTCCACACCAAGCCCACAAAGTAGAGATGGGCCAGTCCGGCTGTTCGAAACTCCGGCAGCCTGGTCTGCCGCACCATGTAGCCCAAGCCAACCAGGGAAATCACCAACCACAGCCAGTTGATGTTGGCCTCTTGGTGAAACTGGGTGGCAGCAAACCCAATCCCCAAAAGGACGGCCCAAACCAGGTACACCCGCCGACAAATGTTCCAGAAGGGAAGAGGGGTTTGCATGGCCTCCACCTAATCGACGACGACAATACGGCCCACCATGCTGGGGTGGATCTCGCAGAAATAGTCCTGGATGCCGGCCACTTCGAAAGCCACTGCTTTGCTCTCGTTGCGCCTCAGCCGTCCCGTTCCTTGGAATTGCGCTCCCTCTATGGGAGTAGCCGTGTGGGGGGTGGAATCCAGGTTGGTGAAGGTCACCTTGCCGCCCCGCTTGAGGGTAACCTCCGAGGGCAGGTATTGAAACCCCCGAATGATTACCTCTGCTGCCGCCTTTGCTTCGACAGGATCCCGCTCCGCAACGGAGCTGGCTTGTCGCCACCGATCCACGGCCAAGATGGCCCCCACATTGAGCAGGGATCCCAGTCCACTGAGCAACAGCAACCGCCGCGTCATTGGCATAGGGCTTTCTCCACACAGGTTAGGAAGCGAAAAAAAGCTGAGGCGTTCAGAAGAAGGCGATTGCGACAGCAGTGCAGAGCACTTGGATCTCCAAGCCCCAAGTCCTACAGAGGACGTTGGAAGGCTTTGCAGATCATCGCCTCATCGCCGGCAGGGGTTACCAACAGCTCTACACCTTCAGGATCCAGCGCTCCCGAGTCTCGGCGCTGACAAAGGGGGCAGGCACCACCAGAATGCTGGGATCAAGGCTGTGGAACACGGCCCGGATTGCAGTGGCATGGGCAACTTCGTTGGGGCCAATGGTGCTGGCGGCAGCCACCAGGTCTTTGTTGGAAAGCTGGGTAAACGCGTCGTTGTAAGCCAAGGCTGCATCAAACTCCAGAGCCGGGGCCAGCTTGGCAATGTTGGCATCGGAGTCGAGATTGCCTTCTTTGTTGTCGATGTAGGTGGAAAGGTCGTAGCTATCCCGGGCCCGAGAGGGGATCCCCCCCAGTTGCCGCACGGCGCCCGCCAGCAGATCCCGGTGCTGTTCGTGATCCTTCAGGTTCTTGGTGGCCACTTCCAACACGATCTTGCCCACCTCAGTATTGCTCAACTTGCCGGCAGCGGTTTTGTAGGCCCAGATTGCCTGCTGTTCCAAGTCAATGGCCGCGTTGAGGATGGCGATGTCGGCAGTGTTGGACTGGGCGGCACCGGGCAGGGTGCGCAATCCAATTGCTCCACCTACGCCCGCCAGCAAACCAGCCAACAACAAGCTGCGGCGGGAGGTTGCAGGGCTGGGATCCCATTCGGCGGCCAATTGAGGCAGAGCGAAGGGAGTCTTTGCAGTCTTCATCTCAAGTCTCCTGTCTCGAAAGATGGCAACCAACCTTCAGGGGCTTGCTCTGGGTCGGGCAATTCCCTCTGGCCTGGTCTGATGGAGATACGCCGTGGATGCCGCCGCGGATGCCTGAGGGAAGAGATTTTCGTGGTCAAATAGCCATGAAATGCCTCCTCGAACTCCCCTCTCCCTCTGGGAGAAGGTCCGGGCTATCTTAAAAGCGTGTCCAACGGCTCCAGTGGGGGCCAGCATTCGGTCGGTAGTGTCGTTATCCATCCATGCGATTCTGGGCGTGAACCTGCACCTTGCTCTGCCGGAGGCCAGCCTACAGAGCTACGCCACCTGGATTGAGGCGCGTATTCGGGAGGGTCAGGGCGCTCAGGTGGTTACCTGCAACCCGGAAATGATCATGCAGGCGCAGCGGGATCTGGCCTTTGCCCAGGTGCTGCAGGCAGCAGAGCTGGTGATCCCCGATGGCATTGGGGTGGTGTGGGCCCTGCGGCGGCAGGGGATCCGCGTCCAGCGGGTGCCGGGGATCGAGCTGGCAGAAACCCTGATCCCGTTGGCGGCAGAACGGGGGTGGCGCTTGGCCCTGGTGGGGGGAAGGCCGGAAGTCAACCGGGCAGCAATTCGATATTGGCAAGCCCAGTGTCCTGCTTTGGCCCTCTGGGGCTACCACGGCTACTTCTCTAGCGAGGAAGAAAAAGAGCTTCTGCAAGCTCTCCAGGAATTTCGACCGCAACTGGTGTGGGTGGGGCTGGGATCCCCGCGCCAGGAGCTGTGGATCCAGAAGTGGCGTCCCCTTTTGCCCCAGGCTATCTGGATGGGGGTGGGGGGCAGCTTGGACATTTGGGCCGGCCAAAAACGGCGAGCGCCCCGTTGGTGGCGTGACCATCACCTGGAATGGTTGTATCGTCTCTATCAGGAACCCTGGCGCTGGCGACGCATGTTAGCTCTGCCCAGCTTTGTCTGGCGAGTGCTGTGGGATCCCCCTTCTCGTTTGCGCCCCTAGTCTGCCGGCGCTCCCTCGTTCTTCTCTCTGTAGGCGCTTGCCATGATGATCGGTCAGCACATCGGCTATCCTCCTCGCTTGTACCGTTGGGCGGGTACGGCTCCGACCCCTCATCCCCCTGCCTCGGCCAATCCAGAGGCCACCCTGGGCTTTTACGGCAGCACCCAATCCGGATCCCTGCAAGCCCCGGCCAGCATGGTGTCCTTGCGGGGCGTGAGCAAAGTCTTTCCCAACGGCAACTTAGTTTTTCAGGATGTGAACTTGGAGGTGCGCCGCGGCGAGTTTGTGTTCGTAACTGGGGTCTCCGGGGCGGGCAAGTCCACCCTGCTGCGGCTACTCTACGGGGCGGAACAGGCCACCGAGGGCACGGTCATCGTCGATCAAGTCTGTCTCTTTTCTTCTGAAGGGCGGCGGCGACCCTACCGCATCCCACCGCGTCCGCTGGCCATGTTGCGGCGGCGCTTGGGGGTGGTTTTCCAAGATTATCGCCTTCTGGCCAACCGCACCCTGGCAGAAAATGTGGCCTTCGTGCTGCGCGCCCAAGGGCTGTCCCCCGCAGAAATCCGCCGTCGCATCGGGCCGACCCTAAAGATGGTGGGGCTGACCGAAAAGCGAGATCACTTTCCCCATGAGCTTTCGGGAGGGGAACAGCAGCGCCTTAGCCTGGCCCGTGCCATTGTCAACATGCCGGTGCTGCTGCTGGCGGACGAGCCAACAGGAAACCTAGATCCGGAAAACTCCCTCTTGGTTCTCCAGATTTTGGAGCGGCTCAATTCCTTTGGGGTGACCGTCATCATGACCAGCCATGACCCCTATCTGGTGGAGCGGGCCGGCCACCGGGTGGTGCGCATGGAGGGAGGGCGCCTGTATGATCTGCGCTGAGGGGCTACCGGGATCCCTACTTTGCTCTTCACAAGCTTTTTGAGATCCCGGAGAGCAGCTTTGCCGGTTGCATCAGCAGACCGTAGGCCCTAAGCCAGCCGCATCAGCACAACAGCGGCACCGCCCGCGGCGACTTGTCAAGCCAGCCCGACCAGTTACATCAGCGGGTCGTGGGCCTTACTCGCGCAGACCCTCAGGTTGGGTTTCCAGAAGCTCCTCCCCTAGCTGATGAGCGGCAGCCACCATATTTTTCAGTGCGGGGATCACCTCCTCCCAGCGGCGGGTCTTGAGGCCACAATCGGGATTAACCCAAGTTTGCTCCACAGGCAAGTGGGCCAGTCCTGTGCGCAGCTGCTGCAGGATTTGCTCAACGCTCGGCACCGCAGGGCTGTGGACATCGTAAACGCCGTTGCCCACCTGGTGACGATACCCAGCCTGGGCAATTTGCAGCAGGGTTTTGTTGTTGCTGCGGCTGTTTTCAATGGAAAGCACGTCGGCATCCAGCCGCTCAATGTGCTCGATGATGTCCCCAAACTCTGAGTAGCACATGTGGGTGTGAATCTGGGTTTCCGGCTTGGCCCCGCCGGTAGCTAGGCGAAAGGCATCCACTGCCCAGCTGAGGTATTCTGGCCAGCGTTCTTTTTTCAGAGGTAGCCCCTCCCGCAGTGCCGGCTCATCCACTTGCACCATCACCGCTCCAGCCGCTTCCAGATCTGCCACTTCGGCTCTCAAGGCCAGGGCAATCTGCAAAGCCTGCTCCCGCCGGGGAATATCAACACGGGGAAAGGACCAGTTGAGCATAGTCACTGGCCCCGTGAGCATGCCTTTCACCGGCTTTTGGGTGTGGGACTGGGCTACTTGGAATTCCCGCACTGTCATGGGTTGGGGGCGAACCACGTCGCCGTAGAGAATGGGAGGGCGCACGCAGCGGCTGCCGTAACTCTGCACCCAGCCGTGTTCAGTGAAGGCAAAGCCTTCCAGCTTCTGGGCAAAGTACTCCACCATGTCGGTGCGCTCAAATTCCCCATGCACCAACACATCCAGGCCAATCTCTTCTTGAATGCGGATGCACTTGGCAATCTCAGCGTCAATGGCTGCTTCGTACTCCGCCTGCGAAACCTCCCCTCTTTTGTACTTAGCTCGCCACTGCCGCACCTCTGGAGTTTGGGGGAAGGAGCCAATGGTGGTGGTGGGCAAAGGTGGTAGCTGAACCTGCCGACTTAGGCGCTGCTCGTAGGGCAGGAATCGCTCGAAGTCCTGGAGCTTGAGGTTGGCCAAAGCCTGGCGCACTTGGGGGTTGGGGGGGCTAAACTGCGCAAAGCTCTGCCATTGCTGCTGGATTTCCGCCTGCTGGGCAGCAGTGTCTTCGCCGTTGAGGGCTCGCGCCAGGAGAGCTACTTCGGCCAGCTTCTGTTCGGCAAAGCTGAGGACATTTCTGAGGGGTTCCGGCAACTGGGCTTCCAGAGCAGCGTCGTGGGGCACAAATTGCAACGAAGCGGAAGGCTGCACCCGTAGGTTGGGAGCTACCCCCTGCAGCTCCCGCAGGCTGGCCAAGACGGTCTCAGGCTGAACCTTCCAGACATTCCGAGCGTCCACTACGCCAGCACCTAGGATCTGGTCAGCCGGAAAGCCATAGGTTCTTACCAGATCCAGGGTGTGGCCACGGGTAAAGTCAAGGCTAATGCCGGCCACCGGCAGTTGCACCACCCAGGGGTAAGTCTCCCCCAGGTCATCGAAGTAGGTGACCAAGTGGACAGGGATCCCGGCGGTTGCCAACTGGCGGTAGCTCATTTCCACAGCTTCCCGCAGGCCACTTCCCTGGCTGGTAACCAAAATGGGATCGTGAATCTGGACTTCTGGGATCCCCAGCTGTTTTAACTCCTGGAGGAGATCCCGGTACAGAGGAAGGAGCTTTTCCAAGTCCGCCCGCAGATCCCCAGATCGCTGGCTAAGGCAGAGCAAAGTCACTGGACTGAGGACAACGGGGCTGGTGCGCTCCCCTAGGATCCCTTGGGCCCGCCGAACTCTTTCCAAAAAATCCCCAAAGTTAGGACTGGGATCGGCTTCCGGCTCAATTTCGGGTACCAAGTAGTGGTAGTTGGTGTCAAACCACTTGGTCATTTCCAAAGCCGGCAGGCCCTCCCGCCCCCGCGCCATGGCAAAGTAGCGGTCTAAACCCGACAGACCTCGGAACCGAGAGGGGATCAGCCCCAGCCAGGTGGCCCAGTCCAGTACATGGTCGTAGAGAGTCTGATCCCCTACCGCAATGTGATCAATCCCAGCTTGTAGCTGAGTCTGCCAGGCTTGAGTCTCCAAATCCCAAAAGGTAGCCAGCAGAGCCTCTGACCCTAGGGCACCACTCCAAAAGCCTTCCAAAGCTTTTTTGAGCTCGCGGCGCTTGCCCATGCGGGCATACCCCAATGTCATGGTTTGTGCAGTCATGTTGTGTGCCATCCCAAATACTGAGTTTTCTAATTTTCCTGCGTTCAATTCGCCCTCAACTGGGATCCCGCCCGCCAAGGAAGAAACCGGCTGTTCCTCTCTTGCCTCTGGAACCCCAACAAAACACTGCCTTTTGCGCAAAAAAGATACTCAACGCAGCCAGCGATCGCAGTGGCTACTTGCCAGCCTACCAATTGAAGTCAGGAAGCCTGACATCTCACTCTTTCCTTCGCGTAGGCGGGCTGTAGATCTTGATAGATCTTGGTGCAACAGCACCCAAAATTTACTCTCTCCCGGCCAACTGGCTCAGAGTCTTGCTTGGGTTCTTGGACTTATTTCTACTGCTGAGGAGTACCGAAAGCTTGTGGGAGCAACGCCGGGAAAATGCTCAGGATAACGAAAGCAGAAACGAGCTAAAGCCAAGACAGTTACCATCTGTACCTCGCAGATGTTGTGAAGTTTAGAAAAACCATCGGCGGGCATTCTGACTGACACGGTTTTGGGGGACAAGACCTGGATCGGCAGCGAATGACTCTAGAGATTTGCTGCAGGACTTCTCCTAAACCGGATCACAGCTGCGGGACAGCGGCAGATTCTCACTGCTCTTTCCCCGTTTCCTCTGGCGGCTGATCCCCGTCAGAACCGATAGCTGAGCTACATCGTATCACGGAGTTCAGAGACGGGAGTAGAGTGCTTCAATCATCACCAAGCCAGCAGCCTTTGGAGCTACCAGACCTCACCTTTCACCCAGCGGTCTTGCAGGAAGTCATCGGAATCCTCTAAGCATCCTCCCCCCCTGCATTGCTCTCAAGATAAGGCAGTGATAGCTTAGCTGCCATAAGTCTTGTCCAGGAGGCAAGGGGGTTTGCTCCTTTTTGCTGAAAAAGCGACAGATCGGGGTTTCTATGGCATCAAGCTTAAAAGTAACTGTGTGGTCTGTGGGCCTCTTCTTGCTGAGCCAGATGTGGGCTGGATGCGCTCAGAATGCTGCTGAGCGGACAGCTTTCGATCCAAAGCTAGCAGGATCCAGCGATCAAATCGTGCTGGCCATTGGAGGGGAAAGGGAAGAAGGATTTGATCCCACCCTGGGCTGGGGACGTTACGGTTCGCCTTTGTTCCAAAGCACTCTGCTGCGGCGGGACGAGAACCTTGAGATTGTAAACGACCTGGCGACTGGCTACACTGTCAGCCAAGATGGCCTAACCTGGACGGTAACCCTACGAAAGGATGCAGTCTTCTCCGATGGAAAACCTGTCACAGCAGCGGACGTGGCTTACACCTTTAACCAAGCAGCTCGGAGTGGTGGTCTGGTCGACCTAACCGCCCTAAAGGAAGCAGTAGCTATCGACACTCATACGGTGGAGCTGCGGCTGCAAAAACCCCAAAGTACTTTTGTCAACCGCCTCATCACCTTGGGTATCGTGCCTCAACATGCCCACGGGCCTGATTATGCTCGCAAACCCATTGGCTCTGGCCCCTACCGACTGGTGCAGTGGGATGAGGGGCAACAACTGATTGTGGAGGCAAATCCCTTATATTACGGCCAGACTCCTGGCATTCGGCGGCTGGTTTTCCTTTTCCTGGAGGAGGATGCAGCCTTTGCAGCAGCCCGAGCCGGACAGGTACACGTGGTTAGCGTGCCTCAGTCTTTGGCTAAGCAAACTGTTGAGGGCATGAAGCTTCACGCCATTCCCAGTGTGGATAACCGAGGGCTGATGTTCCCCTTTCCCCCTAAAACCGGTGCGACAACCCCAAAGGGATACCCCATCGGCAACGATGTGACTTCTAACTTGGCGATTCGCAAGGCGGTCAACTTCGCCATTGACCGACAGGCGCTGGTGGATGGAGTCCTAGAAGGCTACGGATCCCCTGCCTATGGCCCAGTCAGCGGTTTGCCCTGGGAAGAGCCGACCGCCAAGATTGAGGACAACAATCCAGACCTGGCCCGTCAGATTCTAGCTGAGGGAGGCTGGAGCGATAAAGATGGGGATGGGGTAGTGGAAAAAAACGGTCTGCGGGCTGAGTTCACCGTGCTCTACCCGGCCAACGACAGTATTCGCCAAGCCCTGGCCCTAGCTGTTGCAGAAATGCTGCGGCCTGTGGGCATCCGAGTCAATGTCGAGGGCAAAAGTTGGGATGACATCACTCCGCTCATGCACAGCAACGTGGTGCTGTTTGGCTGGGGCAGCCATGACCCAACTGAGGTGTACAACCTCTACCACAGCAAAGCGGCCCAGGGGGGATTTTTCAATGCCGGCTACTATGCCAACCCGTTTGTGGATCGAATGCTGGATCTGGCTATGGAGGCCCCCTCTGAAGCTGAAGCTATCCCCTTCTGGCGGGCAGCCCAGTGGGATGGAAAGCAAGGCTTTACTGCCAAAGGAGATGCAGCCTGGGCTTGGTTGGTGAACCTGGATCATACCTACTTTGTCCACGAGTGCTTGGATATAGGCCAGCCGCAGGTACAGCCTCATGGCCATGGTTGGCCAATCACAGCCAACATCACCCGTTGGAAATGGACGTGCAACTGAGGTCAGTTCTGCTGTTTCTGGCTTATAAGCTGACTCGGCTGGGGTTGCTGCTGGCGGCTGTGGCAGTCCTGACGTTTGCCCTGCTCAGCTTCTCCCCTGTTGATCCCGTACAAGCCTATGTAGGGGCCGACATGCTGCAGATCAGCCCAGCCCAACGAGACCTGATTGCCCAGCGTTGGGGGCTGGATCAGCCCATGCTGCTTCGCTTTGGGAACTGGCTTGGGCAGATGGTTCAAGGCAACTGGGGCACCTCAATGGTGTTCGATCAGCCAGTGGTGCAGGTCATTCAACAGCGGTTTGAGCTATCGCTGCCCTTACTGGCAATTGCCTGGCTGCTTTCCGGTTTCCTGGGAGTGGGGTTGGGGGTTTTGGCCGCAGCGTTTCAGGGCGCTTGGGTTGACCGCGGTATTCGTCTTTACGCCTACACCCTCGCCTCTTCTCCCCCTTTCTGGGTGGCGCTGCTACTCTTGATCGCGTTTTCGGTAGAGCTGGGTCTAACACCTATCTGTTGCGCCGCGCCACCTGGCGCGTTGGCGGAGGAGGTGACTTTTTGGCAGCGCTTACACCACTTGCTCTTGCCTGCTTTCACCCTAACTTTCATCGGCGTTGCCAACATCACCTTGCACACTCGTCAGAAGCTCATTGACGTGTTGCACAGCAACTATGTGCTGTTTGCTCGTGCCCAGGGGGAAAGCCTGGCTGGGATCCTGTGGTACCACGGCTTGCGGAATATCTTGCTGCCTGCGCTGACGCTGCAATTTGCCTCCTTTGGGGAACTGTTTGGTGGCTCAGTGTTAGTGGAACAGGTGTTTGCTTATCCAGGACTGGGACAAGCAACGGTACAGGCAGCTTTGCGCAGTGATGTGCCTCTGTTGGTGGGCATTGTGTTTTTCAGCGCCTTGTTTGTCTATGCCGGCAATACCCTAGCTGACCTGTCCTACCAGATTGTCGATCCACGCATTCGCCTTGGCGGGAGGATAGGATGATCCCTTTTGCATCGCCTCGTGTTGCTGCTGCTGATGCCGATGGGGGGATGAAATTCTCAGAGTCCTCTGTCAAAGGAGAGCGCAGGCGGCAGACTCTGTGGGCAATTGGACTGTGTGCTTTTTTTTTGGTGTCTATCCTCTGCAGCGCTGGGCTTATCGGCGATACCGGACTGAGCCCGAACCTAACTCAGCGGAATCAGCCTCCTTCCCTGGCCCATCCCTTCGGCACCGACTGGCTGGGGCGGGATATGCTGGCCCGATCCTTGCACGGGATGTCCCTTAGTCTGTGGGTAGGCATGCTGGCTGCCGCCGTCAGCGTGGTGATCGCCGCTGTTTTGGGTTTGGTGGGTGGCACGGTGGGAGGCTGGGTGGATGCCTCGATCTGCTGGATGATTGACCTATGTTTCAGCCTGCCTCACCTGGTGGTGCAGATCCTTATAGCTTTTGCTGTCGGCGGCGGAGTTCGGGGAGTCATTGTTGCCGTTGCCCTCACCCACTGGCCCAGCCTAGCGCGCCTGGTGCGGGCCGAGGTGTTACAGGTCAGCAGTTCTGACTATGTCCAGAGTTCTTACCGACTGGGCCGCTCTTCCCTCTGGGTTGCCCGCTACCATATGATGCCTCACATTTTGCCCCAGCTCCTAGTGGGACTTATTCTGCTGTTTCCCCACGCCATTTTGCACGAAGCAGCCCTCTCATTCATTGGGGTAGGTATTTCGCCGCACCTACCGGCCATCGGCATTATTCTGGCCGAATCCATGCGCCACCTCTCCACCGGCTACTGGTGGCTGGGGGTTATGCCTGGACTGCTGCTGCTGCTGTCGGTCAAGGCTTTTGACTGGCTGGGAGAAAACCTGCAGGCCCTTCTCAATCCGCGTACGGCTCAGGAGTAGGGACATGTTGGTGGTCTCCGGCCTAAACATTAGGTTCAGCCGATACGAGCGGGGGCTGCGCCGCCGCTACCTTCAGGTGATTACAGATCTGGATCTGGAGGTTAAGGCAGGGGAGGTGGTGGCAGTGGTGGGGGCCAGCGGATCGGGCAAAAGTTTGCTGGCCCATGCCCTCTTGGGTCTTTTGCCAGAGAACGCTACCCTGCGCGGTACTCTCCTATTTCAGGGGCAGCCCTTGACCCCTGAGCGGTGTAGGCAACTGCGCGGCAAGGCCATTGCTCTCATCCCCCAGTCTGTGGACTACCTGGATCCCCTCATGCAAGTAGGATCCCAGGTACAGCGGGTAGCTCGGCTCAGCGGTGCCTCCCAAGGCGAGGCCCGTAGAGCAGTGAGCCGCATCTTTGCCCGCTATAGCTTGCCGCCGGGAACAGAGGGCCTCTACCCTTTCCAGCTCTCCGGAGGCATGGCACGGCGGGTGCTGGTATCGACGGCGGCAGTTAGCAGAGCCAAGCTGGTGATAGCCGACGAGCCTACGCCAGGCTTGGACGCGGAGGTGGTGGCTGAGACCCTTGCCCATCTGCGGGAGCTGGCCCAGGAGGGCCGAGGCGTTATGTTGATTACACACGATATTCAGGCGGCGTTGTCGGTGGCAGATCGAGTGGCAGTCTTCTATGCGGGCACTACAGTCGAGTTGGCCTCGGCTCAGGATTTCGAAAGGGGAAACTTGCGCCACCCCTACACTCAAGCTCTGTGGCGATCCCTGCCCCAAAATGAGTTTGCTCCCCTGCCGGGCAACCAGCCTGACCCTGAGGCACTGCCTGCGGGTTGTTTGTTTGGGGATCGCTGCCCCTGGGCAAGTGAAATCTGTCGAGCTGAGCATCCGCCTCTGCGGGCGGTTGGAGGAGGGTGGGTGAGGTGTATCCATGCTCAAGGGTGAGCATCTCTGGTTTCGCTATGGACGGCATCTGCCTTGGGTGGTGCAAGATCAGACCCTTCAAGTAGAACTTGGGGAAGTCGTAGGGCTGATGGCTCCCTCTGGTTTTGGCAAAACTACTCTGGCCAAGTTGCTGGCGGGCTACCTTACCCCCAGCCAAGGTCGGGTGAGTGTGACAGGGCAGCCTTTGCCTCGGCGAGGGTACTGCCCAGTGCAGCTTGTCTTTCAACATCCAGAGCAGGCCGTTAACCCCCACTGGCGCATAGCTCAGGTCTTGCGGGAAGGGCCTCCTCCCCAGCCAGAGGTTCTCCACACCTTAGGCATTTCCCCCAGTTGGCTCAACCGCTATCCCCATGAGCTAAGCGGGGGAGAATTGCAGCGGGTTGTCATCGCCCGGGTTCTCAACCCACAAACTCGCTATTTGATTGCAGATGAGATGACAGCCATGCTCGACGCCAATACCCAAGCCCTGATCTGGCAAGCTGTCTTGGCCTATGGGCGGGCACATCAGATGGGGCTTTTGGTCATCAGTCATGATCGCTTTCTCCTGGAACGGCTCTGCAGCCGCTACGTCATCATGACCAGCCATGACCCCTATCTGGTGGAGCGGGCCGGCCACCGGGTGGTGCGCATGGAGGGAGGGCGCCTGTATGATCTGCGCTGAGGGCTGCCGGGATCCCTATTTTGCTCTCCACAGGCTCTGTTGAGCTCCAGGGGGCAAGGGTCTGAGCCCATTGATTGTTGGATGGAGAACAGCATGCAATCTCTCTCCCGACTTCTCAATAAAATTCGCTACCTCCTACAGGAGACTTTTTTGGGGTTGCGGCGGGGGGGCTGGCTGAACTGGGCCGCTGTGAGCACCCTGCTGGTGTTGCTGTTCTTGGTGGGGATCGGCGTTGAGCTGTCCTGGGGTGTGGATGCAACGGTGCAGTCTCTGGGGGGACAACTGGAGATCTCCGTCTACCTGGAGCCGGAACGACAGGGGGTGGAGCTGCAACCTCAGGTTGCCCAACTGCCTCATGTGGCCGAGGTGAAGGTCATCACCAAAGACCAAGCTTGGCGCACCCTCTTGATCGAGATGGGGATCCAAGACGAGGCGGCCATGGAAACCCAGTTGGGGGAGAACCCCTTGGTGGATGCTCTGCGGGTTAAGGCGGATTCCACCGAAGCCTTGGGGGAAGTGGCGGAGCAGATTCGCCAACTGGAAGGGGTGGATGAGGTCTACTACGGCGACCGCATTGTGGAGCAACTGGCCCAGCTCCAGGACATGCTACGGCTGGGATCCCTGACCATTACCGGCGTGTTGGCCCTGACAGCGGTGGCGGTCATCACCACCACCATTCGCCTCATCGTCATGGCGCGGCGGCGGGAGATCGAGGTGATGCAATTGGTGGGGGCGACGGCAGCCTGGATTTACTTGCCCTTTATTTTGCAAGGGTGCCTGTTTGGGGTGATCAGCGCAGTGGGAGCTTGGGGATTGATCTTGGGATCCCAGCAGTTGCTGCAGGAGCTGCTGGAGCAGTTGATTGCCTTGCCCTTCCTCAAGGTGATGCAGGCAGATCGCAGCCAACTGGAGTTTTGGCTCTTGCCGTCGATGTTGTTGGGGATGGGGGTTTTTCTGGGCACCACCAGCAGCTTGATCGCGGTGCGCAAGTCGGCAGGGCGATGAGCTGGAGGCGATGCTGAGGAAAGCCCTGGATATTCCAATCTGAGGATCGCCATAGGATAAGATGATGGACTCTACTTCCCTGGCTTTCCAAGATCTGGCCGCCATGAACCCATTGCCTCCTCCCGCCCACCCCTACCAGTTCCGCGCTTTGGGCCTGATTAAGGGATCCCTGAGATCGATCCCCAAGACTTATGCGCAGGCAACCTTGGTTGCCTCTGACGGAGCAGAATATCCGGCTACCCCCGGACGCGCCGAGCTTCTCGGCCCCTTCGAGCACTGCATCAAGAGCGGCCATACCTACTGGTACTACGTGCAGCCGCAGCCGCGTTCAGGGGGGGCTTTGGGCTTGAGCATCATCCGCATCCTGGCCCTGCCGGAAGAGGAGCAAGACCCAGAGTGGGAAGAAGAACCGTTTTTGCCTGCCCCTGAGGACACAGAGGAAGGCTTTAACATCCGCGGCATTGTCGAGCCCCACGATGGCTTTGTTGAGGTGACCGTGCGGCGCAAGCCCCAGGGAACCAAGCAATTTGCTCCTCTGCAATTGCGCTTGGAAGGGTTCTTGCCCGGAGCTGTGGCGGGCGAGTTTTGGGATCTGTTGGCAGAGCGAGAGGGCAACAAACTGCTGTTGGTGGATGGTACCCGCCTGTTGACCGCAGTAGCCTAGCTATCTAGATTGGCCCTGCTTGAGAACCTTAAAATAAAACAAAGAGCTTCCCAACCGATGGTGTCTGCTGCCGGCTTGTCCCAACGGGTCGCCCATCTATCCCCTTCCCCCACGCTATCCATTTCGGCTCTGGCTAAAGCCATGCAGGCAGAGGGGCTGGATGTGTGTAGCTTGAGCGCAGGCGAGCCGGATTTCGATACACCTGACCACATTCGGGCCGCGGCCATCCGTGCTCTGGAAGATGGCAAAACCCGCTACGGCCCCACCGCTGGGATCCCCGCCCTTCGCCAAGCAGTGGCCGATAAGCTGCGGCAGGAAAACGGCCTGGAGTTCAGCCACGACCAAATCCTGATCAGCAACGGCGGCAAGCAAACCCTGTTTAACCTGGCCATGGTGCTGCTGGATCCCGGCGATGAAGTGATCCTGCCTGTTCCCTACTGGGTCAGCTACCCCGAAATTGCGGCTTTGGCAGGGGCAAAGGTTGTGCGGGTGCAGACGGAAGAGGCCCAGGGGTTCAAGCTCACCGCCGCCCAACTGCGCCAGGCCCTCACCCCCCGCAGCAAGCTGCTGATTCTCAACTCGCCGGCCAACCCCACCGGAGCCGTTTACCACCGGCACGAGCTGGCAGCTCTGGCAGAGGTGATCCTCTCCGCCCCCCATCTGTACGTGATCTGCGACGAGATCTACGAAAAGCTGGTTTATGGACAAGCCCGCCACATCAGCCTGGGATCCCTTTGCCCTGACTTGATGCCGCGCCTGATTCTCAGCAGTGGCTTTGCCAAAGCCTACGCCATGACCGGCTGGCGGGTGGGCTACTTGGCCGGGCCCAAGCCCATCATTGAGGCGGCCATCAACCTGCAAAGCCACAGCACCTCCAATGTCTGCACCTTCGCCCAGTACGGTGCTCTGGAAGCCCTGACCAGCCCCCTATCGGCAGCAGCTGTGGAAAAAATGCGCCAAGAATTCTGGCAGCGGCGGGATCTGATGCTGGACGGGATCCGCACCTTGCCGGGGGTGACTTGCCCGGAGCCAGAAGGTGCATTTTATGTGTTTGTCAACATCGGCCAAACCGGGTTAAGTTCGGTGGAGTTTTGCCGGCAGCTGCTCAAGGAACACCACGTGGCTGCTGTGCCGGGGGTAGCCTTTGGGGCAGATTCCTACATTCGCCTTTCCTATGCTGCCGATCGCACCACCCTCGAAAAAGGGCTGCAGCGGCTGCACCGGTTTGTGTCTTCCCTCTGAGAATTCAATCCGAGGATCGAAAAGAACTGAGGAAGCTCAGCTCCCAGCGGCTGGATCCCCGCAGGCCATCCCCAGTGGCGGAATCCCCATTAGAGGTGTGAACACCATTGCTTAACCCTAGCTATAGTGTTAGGGGATGGGCTACGAGGGGATAACTCATGTCTGGCAGAACGGCGCTTGTCATCACCGTTGCCTGTTTGAGTGGGGGATCCGGAAAGACCACAGCCGCCCTCAACTTGGCCATCATGCTGGCCGAGCATGGCAAGACGCTGGCTGTTGACTTTGACCCACAGGGCAACCTGAGCCAGTGGATGGGCTGGACGGATCTGTCGGAGTCGGCCACCATTGCCGAGACGATTTTGCCGGGGGCGGATCGGGTTCACATTCGGGAGATTATCCGTCCGCCGTTGAATGAGGATCGCCAGGAGCGGCTGTGGTTGGCCCCCAGCGATTACAGTCTCTCGCGGGCTATGGATGCGATCGTGATGGAGCCGGGGCGGGAGCTGTTTTTGAAGCGGGCTTTGCGACCGATTTTGCCGGAGTATGACTTTTTGGTCATCGACAGCCCCCCCTCGAAAGGGTTGCTCACCTACAACAGCATTCTCAGCGCCGATCTGCTGGTGGTGCCGACGGAATGTACCCAAAAGGGGGTGATGGGGGCCCTAAGTACCCTGGTGCTGTTGAAAGAATTGGAAGAGCTGGATTTTCATGTGCCCAAGTTTTTGGGGGTGCTCCCCACACGGGAACAGTGGGTGGGCAACAACCGCACCAAAATGTCGCGGGCCGCGGTGGAAGCCTTGGCGGAAATGATGCAAGGGATCCCCATTTTCACGCCGGTGCGGCAAAGTACAGTGGTGCAGCAAACCAACAGCATGGGCTGGTCGTTGGCGGAGGCGGGGGAAGATCTTCTGGCCCAACCTTATCGTGAGGTCCTCAAGGCTGTGCTGGAGGCCCGCTAACATGGCTACCGCCAAGAAGCCTCCCAAAAAAAAATTGCCCACCGGCCCCACCAAGGCAGATTTGCTCTCGCGCATGGGGGTGAATAAGCAGCCAGAGCCGATGGAACCTGCACCTACGGCTGCCGATGGCGTTGAGGCTCCGCACCGTCCAGAGGACAACAGGGGGACGGATTCCCTGGATCTGCCTCACCCTGCGGCATTAGATGTTGAGCCCGATCCATCTGCCGCCGCCTCGTCCCCTCTGTGCCAGGTTGCCACAACCCCACCAGAGGCAGGACGGATGCCTCTCCTGGCCAGTGTGCTCTCCACACCTGAAGCTCCTTCTCGGGATGGGGATCCCTTGTCCAACTTGTCGCCCGCTCCGGTCGAGGTGGAAAGGGTTGTCTCCCCACCCCAGGTCAGTCTGGCCAAATGGGCCGGTACTCCACCGCCAACCGAAGGGCCAGCCGAGCTTTTGCCCCCTGCTACCGCCGGCACCGGCAATGGGGTTCGCCGCAATGGCGCCTATCATGGGCACACTGCCCAGTCGGATCCCCGCGAGGCTCTGGATGCACAACTGGGCCTGCAAAAGCTTACCCTCAAATGGTCTGCCGAGAGGGTAGAAAAGCTGGGATCCCTGGAAAGCGCCACCGGGCTACCGGGCGAGATTTTGCTGGAAGTCTTGCTGGATCATTGGGAACAATTGCCCAAGCCCTTGCAGCAAGATTGCCTCCTGCAAGCCCACCGCATTCGCGTCGAGCGGCTGGTGATCAGCCAAAACTTCACCATTGCCACGATTGAGCAACTGCTCTTCACGTCAGCGTTGCGCAACAACAACGGGCAGCATCTGCTTTGAGTTCTGGCCGGTTGGCCTGGGAAATTCCCCCTCAAGATCTCCGCCAGTATGCCAGACAACAGGGATCCCTGTTCCTGTGCTAGGGTCAAAATGGTTCTGTTGGCTTTTCGCGCTTTTCGGCCTGTGCTCTCTCCCCCTCGCTACCTGGCGGCAACCCAAGCCCATTATCATCAAGTGCATTATTCACCCTACTTCTCACTTTTGTTTTTCTATCTTCTCCCTATTTCTCCCATCGTTTAGGGGACAGCATTGCAACGTCATCTTCTTTAAAACGACCAGGTTGTAGTGGAGCGGCAACAGTTGATGAAAGATCTTGATTTGACCAAAGCTGTAGAGCAACGGCGCACCTTTGCCATTATTTCCCATCCCGATGCGGGGAAGACCACCCTCACCGAAAAGCTGCTGTTGTACGGGGGGGCCATTCAAGAAGCGGGAGCTGTGAAGGCCCGTCGGGCGCAAAAGCGGGCCACTTCCGACTGGATGGAACTGGAAAAGCAGCGGGGTATTTCCATCACCTCTACCGTCCTGCAATTTGATTACCGCAACATTCGTCTCAATCTGCTGGATACTCCCGGCCACCAGGACTTCAGCGAAGACACCTATCGCACCCTGGCAGCGGCTGACAATGCCGTGATGCTGGAAGATGCCGGCAAAGGGTTGGAAACCCAGACCCGCAAGCTGTTTGAAGTGTGTCAGATGCGGGGGCTGCCGATTTTTACCTTTATCAACAAGATGGATCGCCCAAGTCGGGATCCCTTGGAGCTGATGGATGAAATTGAGACGGAACTGGGCCTCAAGCCCTATCCTGTCAACTGGCCGATTGGCTCAGGCGAGCGGTTTACTGCCCTATTTGACCGTCGGACTCAGGAGTTTCATTTCTTTGAGCGGGTATCTGGGGGGCGGCTAAAAGTTCAAGATACCGTCATTAAACTTGGGGATCCGCAAATTGAGGAGTTGATCGACAAGGACTTGTATTACCAATTCAAGGAAGAGCTGGAACTGCTGGATGGTCTCATGCCCACCTTGGATCTAAAACAGGTGCATTCTGGCAAACAAACCCCGGTCTTTTTCGGCAGTGCCATGACCAATTTTGGGGTGGAGCTTTTCCTCAATGCATTTTTGGAGTATTCCTTACCGCCAATGCCTCATGAGAGCACTGCTGGGCTAATCCCGCCCGAACATCCTGAGTTTACGGGCTTCGTCTTTAAACTGCAGGCCAACATGGATCCCCGCCATCGGGATCGCGTTGCTTTTGTGCGCATCTGTTCCGGCAAGTTTGAGAAGGATATGGTGGTCAACCATGCCCGCCTCAATCGTCCCATTCGCCTATCTTATCCCCAGAAGTTGTTTGCTCAAGAGCGCATCTCCATCGATGAAGCTTACCCTGGGGATGTGATCGGCCTGAATAATCCCGGCATCTTCACCATTGGGGATACCATCTACACCGGCCCGAAGCTGCGCTACGCCGGGATCCCTAGCTTTTCTCCTGAGCTGTTTGCCTACTTGAAGAATCCCAATCCTTCCAAGTTTAAGCAGTTCCAGAAAGGGGTAGCGGAACTGCGGGAAGAAGGGGCTGTACAAATCATGTACTCTATCGACGATTCCAAACGGGATCCGATTGTGGCAGCGGTGGGCCAATTGCAGTTTGAGGTTTTGCAGTATCGCCTTGAAAGTGAATACAACGTCGAAACCCGACTGGAGATGTTGCCCTACACCCTGGCCCGCTGGGTCGAGAATGGCTGGAAGGCGCTGGAGAATATTCCCAGCTTGTTTAACACCCTCATTGTCAAAGATATTCAAGACAGGCCCGTTCTTCTGTTTAAGAACGAGTGGACTTTGCAGCAGTTTGTTGCCAGCAACCCCAAAATCAAGCTCAGCAAAATTGCCCCTCTCTCGGATCTCGGCCCAGAATTGGGTGACGGCCAATAGATCAACCTAAGAGAATCCGTCTCAAAGAGCCTTAGGTTCTGACATTCAGTCGAGATGCCATTGGTCTCCACATCAGCGGTGTTGATAGGTGTTGATATCTTCGGATTTTTGAGCAAACCCCTCACACAGATCGCAGCAATTCCCCCATCTTTTTCCTGCATCGTCCAGGGACAGAGGGAGTGAACCATGCCTTTCTTCTCCAACCTGGGATCCGATTCTCCCCACTTTGGCGCTGCCCTCAGTGCTTGTGCACCGCTTTGCGAACGCTCCTTGTGGGAACTGGATCCGCAGGTCGTTTTTTTGAATCACGGCTCCTACGGCGCGACCCCGAAAAAGGTGTTGCAGGCCCAGAGTGTATGGCGGGAACGCCTGGAGGCTCAGCCGGTGCAGTTTATGGGAGAGGAACTTCCTCGAGCCTTGCGGGCGGCGGCAGCAGAACTGGCCCATTTCGTCGGGGCCGAACCCGAAAATCTGGTGTTTGTGGAAAATGCCACCAGCGGGGTCAATGCCGTTTTGCGCTCGCTGCGGTTCCGGCCAGAGGATCAGATCGCCTGCACCAATCACGGTTACGGGGCCGTTCGTCAGGCATTGCAGTACATCTGTGCCCAGTGGGGAGCCATCCCAGTTGAGGCGCAGATCCCTTTCCCCATTGCGGGGCCAGAGCAGGTTATCGCCGCCTTCGAGGCCATCCTCACTCCCCAAACTCGCCTGGCGGTGTTGGATCACCTCACCTCGCCTACGGCTCTGATCTACCCCCTGCCTGAGCTGATCGGCCTCTGTCGGGAGCGCGGGATCCCAGTTTTGGTGGATGGCGCCCATGCCCCTGGGGTTCTCCCCTTGGAGTTGGAAAGGCTGGGGGCCGATTGGTACACCGGCAATGCCCACAAGTGGCTGTTTGCCCCGAAAGGCTGTGCCTTTTTGTGGGTGGCCCCCTATCGACAGGCCCAAACTCATCCTACGGTGATCTCCCACGGCTATGGGCAAGGGTTCACAGCGGAGTTCGACTGGGTGGGCACACGGGATCCCAGCGCTTGGTTGGCCATTTCAGCAGCCCTGGCGTTTATCCAAGGGGTGGGACTGGACAACATCCGTCAGCACAACCACACTCTGCTGCTGCAGGCGCGGCAGTTGCTCTTGGAGGCTCTTGAGGGGATCCCGCCCGCCCCCGAAAAGATGTTGGGCTTTATGGCCACCCTACCCTTGCCGCCATTTTGGCAGCAGTGGATCCCTGAGCTTCCTCTTGAGGAGCGCGCCCGTCGGCTTCACGATTACCTCTGGTACAAGTACCGCATTGAGGTTCCGATCATCCCCTTCGCCGGGCAGCTTTGGGTACGCATCTCGGCCCAGGTCTACAACCGTTTGGCAGAGTACGAACAGTTGGCGCTGGCCTTGCAGCATCTGCCCTGAGGTTTTGTCGGTTGAGCCGCTTTCACGACATTGCAAGTATAGTTGCTTCGCACACCAGTAAAACGATTCCAGATCTATGGTCAATTCAGTTGAGGATGAGATGACGTTACAGGTAGGATGGCATGCCAGTAGACCTCAGAAAGAAGCCTTGACCTGAGAGAGAGTCGTAGGGCATGTCCAGGAAGGGAGCAGACCCACAGACGTACAAAGCCGGTCATACAGCGGAAGGGAAGGGTATGGGAGTCGGTAAAAGCAGCGCGGAACGCTTGGGGAGCGTCTCAATCTAGTTTGAAGCGACCGCAGTGCTTTCAAGAGGGCAAGGATGCATGCAGATGGAGGAACTTCTGTTGATGAAGTGACAAGGCCTGCTTTTGCGAGTCGGACTATTCTACTGGCCAGTGTCTCATTGCTATTTGAATTGACTATCTGAAAAAGTCAGAAAACGTATCCCGCAGATCCGAAAGCCGATCGTTGAAGCAGGTAAGCCGATCCCCTACAGAGTTCACCAGCGTCAGATCTGCCCGACCGGTTGTCCCTTCAAATCCCAGTAGAGGAACGCTCATGCGGCTGGGATCCGTGGGATTCTGGGAAACGCGGATGACGGCTCGATCGCGGTTAAATTGATAAGCCTCGGCCACATAGCGGATGGGCTCGCTCAAGGTGGGATCCACCGGCAGCCCTGGGGCCGGCAGGAGATCCACCAGCTCGGTGAACGTGCCACTCCGCAGGCCCACCACGGCAGCAGCTCCCAACTGGTTACAAATGGCAATGAGAACCGGCTCTTGGGCAGTGGCGGTGAGGTTGGCCAAGGTGACGGTGACCGTGGCGCGGCTGGCTGCCGGCGGGTAGGTGACCTCAAAGGTGCGGGCAAAGGCATTGCCCAGCTCGTCGCGGGCGCGGAAGCGAAGCTGCCCGGTGTAGGGCAGGATGGAAGAAAAATAGATGCCAAAGCGGTCGCTGGGGCCCCGTCCGGGGATATTGGCCTGTCCGGGGACATAGGCAAGGGCAGCCCGACTTTGCCACTGATTGGGCGGGGCGTAGGGCAGCAGCGGGCCACTGGTGAAGCTGGGGGGTTCTTTGGGGGGCAGATCCGGCTGGCCATCTCTGTTCAGATCCAGCCCATTGCCCAAGAAGGCCACCGAGCGCTGTAAGAGAATAGGACGGTTTTGGTTATCCAAAAGGGGATTCCGCCTTTCTGCCAGCCCGGCATTGTCCACATAGACATTAAGGGGGCGATTTAGGATTTGGTTATCCCGCTGCCGCCGCATGTTGAACTGTAGGTAGGGCCCCACTGCGCCCGCTGCCGGGGATCCCCCTGTAATTTCAAAATCATCTGCCCGCAGGAAGACATTTTCCAGGGGGCCCAGAGGAGTTGTTCCCTCGCCGCAACCGACCAAGCCAAGCGCTAAAATGGCCAAGGCTGTATAAGCTACAACAGAGCATCCTTTTTCGATAGGGGAATCCGAGCTCCCACAAGTCGGCAGCAGGGGCCGGCAGGCATGCTTTGGCTTCAGCATTCATCTCCTCTCCACAACAGACACCTTGGCGAGGGTTAAACCCAACCGGACTGAGTTGAGGATGGGCGGGGATCCCTCTGCACTCATCGGATTCGCCTGAACCACTATACCGTGAGCCTCGGTTCAGCTAGAAATCGCAGGAGCCCCGCACTGCACCCGTAGGGTCAGTGCCGGGAGGAATGCGGAAGTCACAATAGAACCATGACCCAAGTCCTGACCGTCTCCTGTAAGCTCAAGGCATCCCAGTCGCAAGCCGCCAAATTGGACGCGACGATGGAGGCTTTTGGCCAAGCCTTGAACTGGGTCAACCAAAACACACCCGAGAAAGTCGCCAACGCCGTTAAGCTCCAGTCTCTGTGCTACCGCGAA